>NZ_BCPP01000019.1:0-19600 GCF_016586125.1 Burkholderia sp. E168m23 | reverse complement strand
TTTTTATTCAGCGCGGGCTTTCGTGCCGGTTTCGCTCGGTCAGTGAGCGGGGCGGGCGACGAGTTGCAGGCGCTCCGCTGCCGCCAGCAGGCGCCGGTCGCGCGTCCATAGCCTGCTGTCGCTGGTCAGTCTGGCCGACGCAAGCAGGTGGGCATCGACGTACCCGATGCCCAGCCCGTGAAGCGGTACGGCATCGATCATGCGCTGGACTTCGTCGTCGGTGGCAAGGGTTGCAGCTGGAAGGTCGCGCAGCGCATCCAGCACGGTCTCGCGATGGCGCATGCTGCCGAGCGCAAGCTCGCCGACGATGAACGGATGGATCAATACTCGCTCCGCTTCCAGCAAGGCGGTGAGCGTCGCGTCGCCGGCTCGCAAGTGATCGATCCAGACGGATGTGTCGACAAGGATCATGCGGGCTCCGACGGGCGGCGTGGGACCGATTCAAGATCAGGCTCGGTGCCGCCGAGGCGGGCGAGTCGTCGCGCACTTTCGCGGGCGATCAATGCGCGCAGCGCTTCCCTCACGAGCGCCGATTTTTCGGTGACGCCGGTCAATTGCTGCGCTTTGGCGAGCAGTGCGTCGTCGAGGGACAAGGTGGTGCGCATGGGCGGCTCCCGGGAAAATCGATGCATCAATTATCGCATCAAACGGTGCTCATTTTGATGCGATGCCGTGGCGGGGTCACCTCGCCTTTCCTGTTGCCCCCGTTTCTCCTACAGTAGCGAAGCCTCGGACCGTCAGGTCCCCGGGCGAGCCTGAGAGACGCACAAGACCAACAAGGAACCATCCGATGAATATCAGCAAGCGTGGCGACCACCTGTTCGCGGCCGGGTTGTGGAAAGCGATCGGCGACGTCGCGAAATCGGTCCGTACCCAGATCGGTGAAACCAGCGAAGGGCGCGTGCTGGCCGATGCGCTGTTCGCGCTGCAGCGCGAGCTGGGCGGCAGCGAATTCGACGTGACGATCAACCAGGGGCGGCCCGTCGCGGGCTCCGATCCGCATTCGGTGATTTTCGGCAGGGCCGTCGAGCGCTTCAAGCAGGACATGGAGGCGGTGGTGTTCGCGCTGAAGCACCGCCGCAGCATCGACGGGCCGAACGGCGCGGAGCGCGCCGACGCGCTCACGCAGGCCAATACGCATCTCGCGACCGCGAAGCAATACGCGATGTTTACGGTCGGGCGCTTCTTCGATGCGGTCGTCGACCGCGACGTGCTGGAGCAGATCGTGGGCGCCGAGTCGCCGGCGCGCGGCCGGCCGCTCGCGGCACGCAAGGGGATCGACGAGACGCAGCGCACGCTCACCGGTGTGCGCCAGCGGATCATCGGCGCGATCGCACAGATGTAATGCGATGGCCGCACCGGCTCGTCGAGCCGCGCGGCCATCGCGTGAGTCGGATACGGAGAAATGGGCGAGCCGGCGCGCCGTGCCGATGAAGGCTCGCGCCGCCGGCGAACCCGCTTACTGCGGGCCCATCTTCTTGATCAGCACGTCGAGTTCGGCCGCTTCTTCGTCGGTCAGGTCGACGAGCGGTGCGCGCACCGGGCCCGCGTCGTGGCCGACGAGCTTCGCGCCCGCCTTCACGATGCTGACCGCGTAGCCCGCGCGGCGATTGCGGATCTTCAGGTACGGCAGGAAGAACTCGTCGATCAGGCGGCCGACGGTTGCGTGGTCGTCCTTCGCGATCGCTTCGTAGAATGCCATTGCCGTCTTCGGGATGAAGTTGAACACGGCCGACGAGTACACCGGCACGCCGAGCGCCTTGTACGCGGCTGCATAGACTTCGGCCGTCGGCAGGCCGCCGAGGTACGCGAAGCGATCGCCGAGGCGACGGCGGATCGTCACCATGCTCTCGATTTCACCGACGCCGTCCTTGAAACCGATCAGGTTCGGGCAACGGTCGGCAAGGCGCTCCAGCATGTCCGCATTCAGCTTCGAATTCGCGCGGTTGTACACCACGACGCCGATCTTCAGCGCGCGGCACACCTGCTCGACGTGGTCGGCGATCCCTTCCTGGCTCGCTTCGGTCAGGTAGTGCGGCATCAGCAGCACGCCGCTCGCGCCGAGGCGCTCGGCTTCCTGCGCATATTCGATCGCAACGCGCGTCGCGCCGCCCGCGCCGGCGAGGATCGGCACCTTGCCCTTGCAGGTTTCCGTCGCGACGCGGATCACGTCCGAGTACTCGCGCTGCGTGAGCGAGAAGAATTCGCCGGTGCCGCCGGCCGCGAACAGCGCGCTCGCGCCATACGGCGCCAGCCATTCCAGACGCTCGGCATAGGTGCTCGGGCGGAAGCTGCCGTCGGCGTCGAAATCCGTCAGCGGAAACGACAGCAGGCCGTGGGAGATGATCTGTTTGAGTTCTTGCGGTGAAGTCATGGTTGGGGTCGTCCGTCTAGCGCGAGTGCTGGTTCGTCGGGAACGGCATACGAGCCGAATTGGCGATGTCGTTGTATGTCATCGTACAACGCAAGAAAGAGTGGCGCAAGCGGTTTGCTGGCGGGTCAAGGGTAGGGTCTTTCCGGATAAGGGTTTACGCAGCATCATCAACTGAGGTTGAATGTCGTATGATGACTAACGATATCGCAGACAGCTTCCAGGAATTCCGATGACTGCTTCCCCTCTCTACATCCGCGTGCATCCGGACGACAACGTCGCGATCGTCGTCAACGACGGCGGCTTGCCCGCAGGCGCGACGTTCGCCGACGGGCTGACGCTGGGCGAAGGCGTGCCGCAGGGGCACAAGGTCGCGCTCGTCGACCTCGCGGCCGGCGACCCGGTCATTCGCTACAACGTGGTGATCGGCTATGCGCTCACCGACCTGCGGCGCGGCAGCTGGGTCAACGAGCGCACGATGCGCATGCCCGAGCCGCCGGGCCTCGACGACCTGCCGCTCGCCACGCGCGCCGCGCCGCCGCTCGAGCCGCTCGAAGGCTATACGTTCGAGGGTTTCCGCAATGCCGACGGCTCGGTCGGCACGCGCAACATTCTCGCGATCACGACGACCGTGCAGTGCGTGTCGGGCGTCGTCGAGCATGCGGTGAAGCGGATCAAGGACGAACTGCTGCCGCGCTACCCGAACGTCGACGACGTGGTCGGGCTCGAACATACGTACGGCTGCGGCGTCGCGATCGATGCGCCCGACGCCGACATCCCGATCCGCACGCTGCGCAACATCAGCCTGAATCCGAACTTCGGCGGCGAGGTGATGACCGTGAGCCTCGGCTGCGAGAAGTTGCAGCCCGAGCGCCTGCTGCCGCCGGGCGCGATTCCGGTGACCGCCGACGGCGCGACCGACAACGGTGGCGTCGTTTGCCTGCAGGACGCCGCGCATGTCGGCTTCAACTCGATGATCGACTCGATCATGACGATGGCCGAATCGCATCTCGAACGGCTGAACCGCCGCCGTCGCGAAACCTGCCCCGCATCGGATCTCGTCGTCGGCGTGCAGTGCGGCGGCAGCGACGCGTTCTCGGGGCTCACCGCGAACCCGGCCGTCGGCTTCGCGGCCGACCTGCTCGTGCGGGCGGGCGCGACGATCATGTTCTCCGAAGTGACCGAAGTGCGCGACGGCGTCGCGCAGCTCACGTCGCGCGCGGCGAATGAAGAAGTGGCCCGCGAGATCATCCGGGAGATGGACTGGTACGACCGCTACCTCGAGCGCGGCCGCGTCGACCGCAGCGCGAACACGACGCCGGGCAACAAGAAGGGCGGGTTGTCGAACATCGTCGAGAAGGCGATGGGGTCGATCGTGAAGTCGGGCAGCGCGCCGATCGCCGGCGTCGTGCGCCCCGGCGATCGGGCGCGGCAGAAGGGGCTGCTGTATGCGGCGACGCCCGCGAGCGATTTCATCTGCGGCACGCTGCAGCTCGCGGCGGGGATGAACCTGCATATTTTCACGACCGGCCGCGGTACGCCGTACGGCCTCGCGCAGGTGCCGGTAATCAAGGTCGCGACGCGCAGCGATCTCGCGCGCCGCTGGCACGACCTGATGGATCTCGACGCCGGGCAGATCGCGACCGGCGCGGCGACGATCGAGGACACGGGCTGGGCGCTGTTCCGGCTGATGCTCGACGTCGCGAGCGGCAAGCGCCGCACGTGGGCCGAGCAATGGAAGCTCGCGAATGCGTTGACGCTGTTCAATCCGGCGCCGGTGACCTGACGCGCAAGGTGGTGACGGCAAGACGATGCGGGCGCCTTCGGGCGCCCGTTTTCGTTGCGGCGGCGCATTTACGATTCGGCGGCGCTGGCGTGCCGCGCATGGTCGGCGCGATTTCCTTACCTCGCACGTAATCGACCGCCCGCGCGAGCCCGGCGACGATAGCGGCACGCGGACACGAAACGTTCGCGACATCGTCCACCGACACAAGGAGCCTCGCCATGAACACCGCTCAAACCGCATCGTCCGTTCACGCCGACCTGATCGACCGCTACTTCGACGCGTGGAACGAACCCGATGCCGCGCGCCGCCGCGAACTGATCGATGCGACCTACGCGAGCGACGCGGCCTATCGCGATCCGCTGATGGCCGGCGACGGCCACGCGGGCATCGATACGATGATCGCCGCCGTGCAGCAGCGTTTCCCCGCCTACCGCTTTCGCCGCACGACCGACGTCGACGCGTTCGGCCAGCACCTGCGGTTCTCGTGGGCGCTCGTGTCGCCCGACGGCGTGGCGATCGTGAAGGGCTCGGACTTCGGCACCGTCGACGCGTCGGGCCGCCTCGCGTCGGTCACGGGTTTCATCGACGAAATGCCGGCCGCCGCGTCGTGACGCGAACGATGCATGCACCATGGTCGCCGGGATCGGGTAACGTTATGCGATTCGTTCCTGATCTTGGAGACAACCGACATGCTGAAGAATCTCGACCCGCTGCTGCACGCCGACATCCTGCACACGCTGCGCGCGATGGGCCACGGTGACGAAATCGCGATCTGCGATGCGAATTTCCCGGCCGAATCCGTCGCGGAGCATACGGTGGTCGGCCGCGCGTTGCGGGTCGACGGCGCCGATTCGGCGCGCGTGGTGCGCGCGGTGCTGTCGGTGCTGCCGCTCGATACGTTCGTCGACACGCCCGCGTGGCGGATGGAAGTCGTCGGCGACGCGGCCGCGGTGCCCCCCGTGCAGCGCGAAGTGCAGGCCGAGATCGACCGCGCGGAAGGGCGTGCGGTGCCGCTGACCGGCGTCGAACGTTTCGCGTTCTACGAGCGTGCGCAGCAGACGTATGCGGTGATCGTCACCGGCGAAACGCGCGGCTACGGCTGCTTCATCTTCAAGAAAGGCGTGCTGTTGAGCGACGCGGGCTAAACGCGTTTCTCAGCGCGCCGGGCTGCCGGCGCGATCGCCGCGTTGTAAAGATTTGCTACAAGCCCTTGGACACCGCGGAAAGACCCTCTATGCTGGCCCATTTGCCGCGCGCCCTCCGGGGCCGCGCGGCGCCGAACCGCCCGGGTGCGCCCGGTGCGGCGGCCGAATTGCATACGAGGAGAGAGGCATGACGCGTACCGTCGATTCCGGCGTCATTTTTTTCGCACGCCTGGCGCTGGCGGCGTTGTTCTTGTGGGGTGGCATCATGAAGCTGCTCGGCTACAGCGACTTCATCGCGTATCTGCACGGGATGAACGTGCCCTATCAACAGGTCGTCGGGCCGATCGTCGTCGCGATCGAGGGGCTGGGCGGCCTGCTGCTGATCGTCGGCTACAAGGTACGGCCGCTCGCATTGCTGATGGCGGTCTACACGATCGCGACCGCGATGGTCGGGCACAATTTCTGGGACGCGACGAACGCCGCCGTCCAGCACGACATGGTGATTCACTTCTGGAAGAACGTCGCGATCGCCGGCGGGTTCCTGCTGCTGTTCGTCACCGGCGCCGGCGGCGCGAGCATCGACGCGCTGCGCCGGCCGAGTTCGTCGTACGGCGTGCTGCGCTGAACCGGGCAGATTCGCGCAGCCGCCGCCAGGCCGCCGCAAGACAAAAGGGCCGAATCCCGCACGCCGCGGGATTCGGCCCTTCGTTCATGAAGCGGGCGCCGACGTTCAGTGGGTGCCCTTCACATCCTTCACGTCCTTCGCATCCTTCGAGAACTGCACGGCGATCGCGCCGAGCACGCAGATCGCCGCGACGTACACGACCGGCGCGAGCGGGTTCGACTTCATCATCAGCGACACGATCACCGGCGTGAGCCCGCCGAAGATCGCATACGCGACGTTGTACGAGAACGAGATGCCCGAGAAGCGCACGACGGCCGGGAAGCTCTTCACCATCACGAACGGCACCGCGCCGATCGTGCCGACCATGAAGCCCGCGATCCCGTAGTAGAGCGGCAGCGTCGACGCATCGGCCGCGACCTGCGCGAACAACAGGTAGTAGCACGCGGCCAGCCCGATGCCGCCGATGGCGAGCACGCGCTTCGCGCCGATCCAGCCCGCGAGCGAGCCGGCAGTGATGCAGCCGGCCGTCAGGCACAGCGTCGCGATGCTGTTCGCGAACAGCGTCGTCGCGGGCGTCAGGTGGAACTGCTTCTGCAGCAGCGCGGGCGTCATCAGGATCACGACGACGATCGCGGCCGACAGCATCCACGTGAGCAGCATCGACACGATCACCGCGCGGCCGTGGTCGCGCAGCACCGCCTTCAGCGGAATTTCGGCCGCGAGCGCCTTCTTCGCCTTCATCTCGGCGAACACCGGCGTTTCATGCAGCCAGCGGCGCAGGTACACGGAGAACAGCCCGAACACGCCGCCGAGCAGGAACGGGATGCGCCATGCGAATGCGCCGACTTCGGCCGCGGAGTAGCGGCTGTTGATGCCGGCCGCGACGAGCGAGCCGAGGAGGATGCCGGCCGTGAGGCCCGCGGTCAGCGTGCCGCACGCATAGCCGATATGGCGCGACGGCACGTGCTCGGACACGAACACCCATGCTCCCGGCACTTCGCCGCCGACCGCCGCGCCCTGCAGCACGCGGAACAGCAGCAGCAACACCGGCGCGAGGATGCCGATCGTGTCGTAGGTCGGCAGGAGGCCCATCAGCAGCGTCGGCACCGACATCATCAGCACGCTCAGCGTGAACATCCGCTTGCGGCCGAACAGGTCGCCGAAGTGGGCCATGATCACGCCGCCGAGCGGGCGCGCGAGATAGCCGGCCGCGAAGATGCCGAACGTCTGCAACTGGCGAAGCCAGTCGGGAATGTCGTGCGGGAAGAACAGCTGCCCTATCGCCGGCGCGAAGAACACGAAGATGATGAAGTCGTAGAACTCGAGGGCGCCGCCGAGTGCGGCAAGGCCAAGGGTCTTGTAGTCGCTGCGCGTGAGCGCGCGTTCGGCGGCGCGAGGCACGCCGCTCAATTCGGAAGCTTGCATGGTCAGGACGATCGGTTTTCGAATGTAGTTGTCGGTGCTGCGTCTCCAGGGCCCGCTTTTCGGCATGGACTGACAAGGCGCGGCTTGCGTCGTCGAAGCGCGCCGTGTGCCGGGTGAGGCACGCAACACGCGCCGTCGCACCGGGATGGGGCACGGCGGAGACGAAGCGTCAAAGCGGGTGGGGGGATTCTACAGGAGCGCGAAATGCCTGCACGCGAGCGTGCCCGGGACGGCTTCTGACCATGCAGCCGAAAGCGCGCGCGGCGCGGGCGGCCGGTGAGCCGCTGGCGCGCCGCGCGGGGCAGGGGCGCGTATCGATTGTCAGTTGCCGGCAATCGTATCGACCGGCTTGAACGCGCCGCGCTCGACCTTGTAGATCGTGACCGGTGCGTCCTTCAGGTCGCCCTTCGCGTCGTACGCGATGCTGGGCGCCGACACGCCCTTGATCGACACCTTGCCGAGATACGGCGTGTACACCTTCGGGTCGGTCGAGTTCGCGTCCTTCATCGCGGTCAGCAGCGCGATCGTGCCGTCGTACGAATACGGCGAGTACGTGATCACGTCTTCGTTGAAGCGCGCCTTGTAGCGTGCCGCGTAGCCGGAGAAGCCCGGCATCTTTTCCTTCGGCAGCCCGCCCATGTAGACGATCGCGCCTTCGGCCGCGTCTCCGCCGACCTTCAGGAACGTCGGCGAGCGCGACATTTCGCCCGTCACGAACGCCGACTTCATCCCGAGCTGGCGCATCTTGCGGATCATCGGCGACGATTGCGCATCACCGCCGCCGTAGAAGACCGCGTCCGGATTCACGCCCTTCAGGTTGGTCAGGATCGCGGAGAAATCGAGCGCCTTGTCGTTCGTGAAGTCGCGCTTGACGATCGTGCCGCCAGCCGCTTCCACGGCCTTCGCGAATTCGTCGGCGATGCCCTGGCCGTAGGCGGTGCGGTCGTCGATGATCGCGATGCGCTTGAAGCGCAGCGTCTTCACCGCGTACGTGCCGACGATGCGGCCGGCCTGCGCGTCGCTCGTCAGCAGCCGGTAGGTCGTCTTGTAGCCGCGCGCCGTGTATTGCGGCGACGTCGCCATCGAGATCTGCGGCAGCCCCGCGCGATCGTACAGGTCGGACGCCGGAATGCTGGTGCCCGAGTTGAAGTGGCCGATGATCCCGCGGACGTCGTCGTCGATCAGCCGCTGTGCGACGGTCGTGCCGGTGCGCGGGTCGGCCTGGTCGTCCTGCGAGTCGAGCTGGAACGTGACGGGCTTGCCGCCGATCGTCGGATGCGTCGCGTTGAAATCGGCGATCGCGAGCTGCACGCCCTTCTGCATGTCCGTGCCGTAATTCGACTGCGGGCCGGTCAGCGGTGCGGCGAAACCGATCTTGACGACGTCGGCGGCGACGGCGTGCGCGCCCGACAGTGCGCAGGCGGCGGCCAGCGCGACGTGCGATACCTTCAGCTTCACTTTCACTTCCCCTTGATGGCGTGGTTGGGCCGCCGCCGGCATGCGGGCCGGCGCCGGTAAACCGGGCGAGACGGTTCGATCGGCAGGCCGATGTGCCGGCCATGCAAGTACGCCGTCTGCCGTGCACGCTGTGCCGGAATCGGCGTGCGCGACGGCGGATGCGGCGGCCCGTGCATGCCGATTGCGGCAGCGGCGGGAGGTCGTCTCGCGACCGTGAAGCGAAGTCTAGGTAGCGAAAATGCACGCGTCTTGCGCGTTCGATGCGTGGCCGGCGACGATATCGGCATATCGTCGATTACCCTGATATATGCCGAAATCGTCATGGCGAATGCGCAAACCCGCCAAGACGCGGGGCGCCGGCATTTTTAGGATGGCGTGTCCGGGTGCGTGGTGCCGGTGTGCCGATGCGCTGCGCCGGCCATGGCGGAAGCGGAACGGCCGCCGGCCGCGCAGGTGCTGCGAAGCGGTTGCGTGCACAACCTCTGCTGCTCACCGATGTAACCGACGGGACGCACGATGCAACCGGCTGCCGCCTTGCCCGCCCCGCCCCGCGCTCGGCGCGACGCGATCGAAGGGGCGCTCCTATAATCGACGCCATCTGCCACTCGCTTCGCGGTTGCCGGGATGACGACCTTGCTTGCCGTACCGCCCATGAGCCTGTCCGACACGTTGCGCGACCCGCCCGACAACGCCGATTTCGGCGCGATGCTCGCGCATTTTCGCCTGCTCGAACCGGTGTTCGATGCGCTGCCGGACGTCGCGTTCTTCGTGAAGGATGCGAGCGGCCGCTACGCGCTCGTCAATCGCACGCTGGCGATGCGCTGCGGCTACAAGGACAAGCGCGACCTGCTGGGCAAGACCGCCGACGAGGTGTTTCCGCGCCGCTTCGGCCGCAGTTACTTCGAGCAGGACATGGCGACGATCAACGCCGGCCAGCAGTTGATGGATCAGCTCGAGCTGCACCTGTATCCGGGCCGCCAGCCGGGCTGGTGCCTGACCTGCAAGGAGCCGCTGCGCGACGCCGCGGGCGGGGTGGTCGGCCTCGCGGGCATCTCGCGCGACCTGAAGGCGCACGAGGGCTCGCACCCGGCGTACAGCCGGCTCGCCGACGTGGTCCAGCACATCCAGGATCACTACGTGCAGCCGCTGAACCTGAAGCAGCTCGCGCAGATGGCCGGCATGTCGGTCGCGCAGCTCGAACGCTACTTTCACAAGGTGTTCCACCTGACGCCGCGCCAGGTGCTGCTGAAGACGCGGCTCGACGCGGCCACCGCGCTGCTCGTCACGCACGACAAGGTGACCGACGTCGCCGCGCTATGCGGCTACACGGATCACAGCGCGTTCACGCGCCAGTTCAAGGCGACGGTCGGCGTGACGCCGACGGAATACCGGTTGATGCTGCAGGAGCGGGCAGGGTGACGCGACTCGCCGGCGTGGCCGGCGCGTCGCAGGGATCGGGTAAGGCGGGGAAACTGGAAAGGGTGAAACGGGTGAAAGCAGCGGCTCAGCGGTAGCCGAGCCCTTTCAGGACGGCCGTGCCGTCTTCGGTCAGCCGGAAGCTCGGGGCCGTATCGGGGTCGAGCTTGACCATTTCGACGAGGCCGGCTTCCTGCAGCGCGGGCAATTCGGGTTTGGCGTTCGCGCCGATCGGTGCATGCAGCAGCACGAGCAGCGTCGCGATTTCGTGATGACTGAGCAGGCGGCGCAGCATCGTCTTCTTTGCAGGGGGCGCGGCCGGGCGGCCCGCGGGTGCTTCTACGGCGCTCATCGCTTTCCTCCTTTTCGAGATAACCATCGGGTACTGGTTGCGGATGGTGCCGTCGAAGACTTAAGCGATTCTTAAAACGGGGGCGGGCGACGCAATGCTGCACTGCGGTATGGGTTACGGCATGTAACGTCAGACGAAGCGCGGCTTCCGACACGACCGTGACGGGCCGCGCGGGCCGGTACTCGGCGGGGCGATATACCCCGATGGCGCGGGCGGGAGGGACTCGTCCCGTCGATCGCCGAATCGCGAGCACGGTCCGGCCCCAAACTCCACATCCTGTCTTATTTTCGCCGCTGCGCCTGCGCGGCGAGCCGCACGGCCGCATTCGCCGCACCGTAGCCGTCGTACCCGCCGCGCCGTTCGACGATCTCGAGCGAGAAGCGGTTGTCGACCAGTTCCGTATACGCATGCAGGAATTCGCCGCCGTGCTCGTCGCGGTCGTACAGCAGGTGATGCGCGCTCAGCGTGTCGATCAGCTCGTCCGGCAGCGCGTAGCGCGCGGCGAGATCGTCGTAATAATTGGCCGGAATGCGCAGGAACGGCACGCCGTCGGCCGCGAACGCGGCGACCGTCTTCACGATGTCGTCGGTGCGGAACGCGACGTGGTTCAGCCCGGTGCCGTGATAGCGGTCGAGCGATTCGGCAACGGCCGTGTGACGGTCGACTGACGCGTTCAGCGCGATCCGTACCGAGCCGTCGGCGCTGCGCACCGCGCGGCTGCGCACCAGTCCGTACGGGTCGGGCACGAGCCAGCTGCGCTCGGCCTCGAAGCCGAACGCCGTCTTGAAGAACAGGATCCACGTGTCGAGCGCGTCGGCCGGCAGCGCGAGGCACACGTGATCGATGCCCGTCAGCGGGCCGACCTCGGTCGGGCCGTCGATGTCGGTCAGCACGAAGTCCGATTCATATAGCGTGGGCGTATCCGGCGCTTCGTCGACGAAATATTCGAGGCTGCCGTCCGGCGCCTTCACGCTCGGCAGCACGCGCTCGTTCGGCCCGACGCGGCCGGAGAACGGCGCGTAGCCGAAGCCGGCCGCGCGTTCGAACGCCACGTTCGCGTCGTCGACCCGGAACGCGGACGCGCACAGCGACAGCCCGTGCTGCTGGAAGAACGCATCGGCGAACGAGTCGCGCTCGGCGTTGAGCACGATCGACGCGGCGCCGTGCTGGAACAGCGTCACGTCCTTCGAGCGATGCCGGCCGGCGAGCCGGAAGCGCATCCGGCCGAGCCATTCGCCGACGGTTGCCGCCGCCTGTGCGTCGACCGCGAATTCGATGAACTGGAACCCGACGTGCGCGGGCGGCGCGGGCGGGGCGAACAGCGGCTGGCTGGCGGCCGGCGCGCGGCCCTCCTGCGCGAGCCGCGCGCGCGTCAGGTCTTCCAGATAGAGCAGCGAGCGATGGCCGTCGGCGGCCGTGAGCGCGGTCGGCGCCGCGCGGAAGCCGTCGTTGAAGATCTCGAGCGACAGCGGGCCCGTATAGCCCGACTCGATCACGCGCGCGGTGAAGCGCGCCAGGTCGAAGTCGCCCTGGCCCGGGAACGAGCGGTAGTGGCGGCTCCATTCGAGCACGTCCATCACGAGCTTCGGCGCGTCGGCGATCTGCACGAACGCGATCCGGTCGCCGGGGATGTCGGCGATCCCGTCCGGCGAATCGTCGAGCGACAGCGTGTGGAAGCTGTCGAGCGCGAGGCCGAGGTGCGGGCTGTTCACCGCGTTCACGAGCTTCCACGCGTGGCCGTACCGCTTCACGACGCGGCCCCACGCGAGCGCTTCGTATGCGGCGACCACGCCAGCCTGCCGGGCGGCTTCGGCGAGCACGCCGAGCTGGTCGACGAGCAGCCCGTCGTCGGCGATCGTATCGGCCGCCACGCTGCTGCAGACGAGGATGCGGTCGGTGCCGAGCGCATGCATCACGTCGAACTTGCGCTTGATGCGGTCGAGGTTGCGCGCGAGCTGAGCCGGGCTCACGCCCTCGAAGTCGCGAAACGGCTGGAACAGCACGATGTCGAGGCCGAGATCGGCGGCCATGCGCCTGACGTCGGCCGGCGATCCGTCGAAGTAGACGAGGTCGTTTTCGAAGATTTCGACGCCGTCGAAGCCCGCGGCCTGGACGGCGGCGAGCTTCTCGGCGAGCGTGCCGGACAGGGAGACGGTGGCGATCGAGCGCTGCATGGGCGATTCCTGCGGATGAGCGGGACACGACGCCCGCCGAACCGACCCTGAATGAACCAGTCGTTGAGTTCGACGCGCGCGCCATATCCCGAATTTACTAGGCTAGTCATCGGTATTGTACAAACTAACTAGGTGGTACAAATTAGCGAAAACCCGAAAAGACAGCCCGCTTGCGCGGGCGCACACTAGCGCCAAATTCCGATGTCTTCGGGGCGGCGCCGATCGTGGTCCGCCCCTGTTTCAGGAGCAGAAACACGATGAGCAAGCACAAGGTGCTGGTGCTGAACGGCCCGAACCTCAATCTGCTGGGCACGCGCGAGCCCCATATCTACGGCGCGGAAACGCTCGCCGATCTCGAGCAGCGCTGCCGCACGGCGGCGGAAGGGCTCGGGCTGGAAATCGAGTTCCGCCAGTCGAACGCCGAGCATCAGCTGATCGACTGGCTGCATGCCGCGCGTCACGACACGCACGGCATCGTGATCAATCCGGCCGCCTATACGCATACGTCGGTGGCGCTGGCCGACGCGCTTTCCGCGATCGCGAAGCCGGTGATTGAAGTGCACATCTCGAACGTCCATCGCCGCGAGGCGTTTCGCCACCATTCGTATATCTCGGCGATCGCCGAAGCCGTGATCTGCGGCTGCGGCACCGAAGGCTACGTGTTCGCGCTGCAGCGCCTGGCGACGCTGTTCGCGCAGGGAGCCGCACGATGAGCCGCCCGTCGTTTCTGATCGGCCTGATCGGCCAGGGCATCGGCGGTTCGCTGTCGCCCGCGATGCACGAGGAAGAAGGGTTCCGCCAGGGCTTCGGCTACGTGTACCGGCGCATCGATCTCGATGTGCTCGGCGTGACCGCCGACGCGCTGCCGCAACTGCTCGACGCCGCGCAGCGGATGGGCTACAACGGGCTGAACATCACGCACCCGTGCAAGCAGCGCGTGATCGAGCACCTCGACGCGCTGTCGGACGACGCGCGCGCGCTCGGCGCGGTGAACACCGTGCTGTTCAAGGACGGCAAGCGGATCGGTCACAACACCGACTGGTCGGGTTTCGCGAAATCGTTCAGCCGCGGGCTGCCCGGCGCGTCGCTCGAACGCGTCGTCCAGCTCGGCGCGGGCGGCGCGGGCGCGGCCGTCGCGCACGCGGCGCTGCAGATGGGCGCGGCCGAACTGACGATTTTCGATGTCGACGGCACGCGTGCCACCGCGCTGGCGGGCGAATTGCAGCAACGCTTTCCCGCCGCCCGAGTCACGCCGGGCAGCGATCTCGCGGCCGCGATGCGCGCCGCGACCGGCCTGATCCACTGCACGCCGACCGGCATGGTCAAGCATCCGGGCCTGCCGCTGCCGGCCGACCTGCTCCACGCGGGCATGTGGGTGGCCGACATCGTGTATTTCCCGCTCGAAACCGAACTGATCCACGCCGCGCGCGCGGCCGGCTGCGCCACGCTGCCGGGCGGCGGGATGGCCGTGTACCAGGCCGTCGACGCGTTCGAGCTCTTCACCGGACGCACGCCCGACGCCGAGCGGATGTTCAGTCACTTTCAGTCGCTCGTCGCGCGCTGACCCCCTTACAGACAAAGAGACCAGGAGACGACCATGCAGCACACCACCCACACGAGCGCCGCGCCGGCGCAGGCGGCCGGCACGGTCCGGCGCACGTCGGCGCGCTACAAGATCCTCGCGCTGCTCGCGATCGGCACGATGATCAACTATCTCGACCGCACCGTGCTGGGCGTGGCTGCGCCGCAGCTCACCAAGGAGCTCGGCATCAATGCGGCCGTGATGGGCATCATGTTCTCCGCGTTTTCGTGGACGTACGTGGCGATGCAGGTGCCCGGCGGCCTGTTCCTCGACCGCTTCGGCAGCAAGGTCACCTATTACTGGTCGATGACGCTGTGGTCGCTGTGCACGTTCCTGCAAGGCTTCGTGCCGGGTGTCGCGACGCTGCTCGCGTGCCGGCTCGGTCTCGGTGTGACGGAAGCGCCGTGCTTCCCGACCAACAGCCGCGTCGTCGCGACGTGGTTCCCGCAGAACGAACGCGCGATGGCGACGGGTACCTATACCGTCGGCGAATACATCGGCCTCGCGTTCTTCAGCCCGGTGCTGTTCGCGCTGATGGGCGCGTTCGGGTGGCGCTCGCTGTTCTGGGTCGTGGGCGCGGTCGGCATTGCGTTCGGCCTGATCTGGTGGAAGTTCTACCACGAGCCGCGCAACCATCCGGGCGCGAACGCCGAGGAACTCGCGTACATCGAAGCGGGCGGCGGTCTCGTTCACGGTGCGCGCAAGAGCGGCGACAAGGGCGACAAGCCGGCGCAGGCCCAGTTCAGCTGGTCGATGGTCGGCCAGCTGGTGAAGAAGCGCCAGCTCGCCGGCATCTGCCTCGGCCAGTTCGCCGGCAACTCGACGCTCGTGTTCTTCCTGACCTGGTTCCCGACCTATCTGGCAACCGAACGCCACATGGGCTGGCTGAAGATCGGTTTCTTCGCGGTGATGCCGTTCATCGCCGCGTCGGTCGGCGTGATGTTCGGAGGGATCTTCTCCGACTGGCTGCTGCGCCGCGGCAAGTCCGCGAACCTCGCACGCAAGCTGCCGATCATCGCGGGCCTGCTGCTCGCGTCGACGATCATTCTCGCGAACTACGTGCAGAGCAACGAAGCGGTGATCGCGATCATGTCGGTCGCATTCTTCGCGCAGGGCATGGCCGCACTCGGCTGGACGCTCGTGTCGGACATCGCGCCGGACGGCCTGCTCGGCGTGACGGGCGGCATCTTCAACTTCGCGGCGAACCTCGCCGGCATCATCACGCCGCTCGTCGTCGGCTTCATCGTCGCGTCGACCGGCTCGTTCGTCGGCGCGCTCGTGTTCATCGGCGTGATCGCGCTGGTCGGCGCGCTGTCGTATATCTTCGTCGTCGGCGACATCAAGCGGATCGAGCTGTAAGCACTGGTTCCCCGCACATTCGGTGCGTTCGCCCGGCGGCCAATCGGCCGCCGGGCTTTTTTGTTTGCGGGCGCAGGCGGGCGGGCCGGCATGCCCCCCGCTTCATGCGGGCTGCATCGCGATGCCGAGCGACTCGACCGCGGCCCCGATCGCGGCGACCGCACGCCGGATATCGCCCGCATCGATCGCGCCGATGCAGCCGACGCGGAACGTCTCGAGCCGCGTGAGCTTGCCCGGATACAGGATGAAGCCCGCGCCGCGCACCGCGTCGTAGAAGCGGCGGAAATCGTAGGCCGGATGGTCGGGCGCGTGAAACGTGACGATCACCGGCGCCTGCACGCTCGCGTCGAGGAACGGCACGAAGCCGAGCGCGCGCATCGATTCGACCAGCGTCCGACAGTTGTCCGCATAGCGCGCGCCCCGCGCCGGCTGGCCGCCTTCGGCGAGGTACTGGTCGAGCGCGGCGCGCAGCGCGGCAATCACGTGCGTCGGCGGCGTGAAGCGCCATTGCCCCGTCTTGCGCAGATACGCGTACTGATCGTGGAGATCGAGCGCGAGCGACGGCGAGTTGCCTTCGCTCGCGTCGAGCGCGTCGCGCCGCACGATCGCGAACCCCATCCCCGGCACCCCTTCGAGACATTTGCCGCTGGCCGAGATCAGCGCGTCGATGCCGCTGTCCGCCAGCGCGATCGGCAGCGCGCCGAACGAACTCATTGCATCGACGATCAGCCGCTTGCCGTGCCGCCGGCATGCGGCCGCGATCGCGTCGAGCGGATTCAGGATTCCGGCGCTCGTTTCCAGGTGCACGAGCGCGACGTGCGTGATGCGCGGCTCGCGCGCGAACGCGGCCTCGACGGCCGCCGCGTCGACGGCCGCGTCCTCGCCGAACGGCAACGCGATCGCGTCGATGCCGAGCCGGCCGAGAATCTTCAGGATGCGCGCGCAATACGCGCCGTTGTCGGGCACCAGCACGACGCCGTCGCGCGGCACCAGCGTGCCGAGCGCGGCTTCGACCGAGAACGTGCCGCTGCCCTGCATCGGCACGCACACGTACTCGTCTCCGCCATGCGCAATGGCGACGAGATCCGCGCAGACGCTGGCCGTCAACTGATTGAAAGCAGCGTCCCACGACCCCCAGTCATGTTGCATTGCGTGGCGTGTTGTGGCGGACGTGGTGAGCGGGCCGGGCGTGAGCAGGATCGGGGCGGGCATGGTTTTTATCTCCAGCAAGGGCGGACGAAACAGCGGACGTCATGTCTGAATGACTTGCATGATAGTGGCAAAATGTGTCATTTTTTGGAAATTGTGGCATTCGTCACGGCTTTGTCATCGAACGCTGTGATCCTTCGGTTGCCGCGCGACACCCAGCCTGAGCGCGGTAGCGCGGCGGGGCGTCCAGCGGCCTGCCCGGAGATAACAGGAGAGCCGGATCGTGCCCCGGCCGTTTGGTGTTCCGCCTACGGAGAAGTGAGATGACACTGCAGAAACCCTCGCGCGCCGCCGCCGGCGCGTTCCGCAAGCTCGCGCTGGCCGCCTGCGCCGCCGGTCTGCTGCAAGGCGCCGCGATGCCGGCGCATGCGGCGAACGCGGTCGTGCTGTACACGGCGGACGGCCTCGAGAACCTCTATCGCGATGTGCTGCCGGCTTTCGAGAAGAAGGAAGGCGTGAAGGTCAATATCGTGACGGCGGGCAGCGGCGAGGTGGTGAACCGCGCGAACATCGAGAAGAATTCCCCGAAGGCCGACGTGATCGTCACGTTGCCGCCGTTCATCCAGCAAGCCGGCCAGATGGGTCTGCTGCAGCCGTACCAGAGCGTGAACTACAAGAACGTGCCGGCCATTGCGAAGGCCGAGGACGGCACGTGGGCGACCTTCGTGAACAACTACTTCTCGTTCGCGATCAACCCGGACGTCGTGAAGAACCAGCCGAAGACGTTTGCCGACCTGTTGTCGCCCAGCTATGCCGGCAAGGTCGCGTACTCGAACCCGGCCACGGCCGGCGACGGGATGGCCGTGCTGATCCTGACGACGTCGCTGATGGGCGAGGACAAGGCGTTCGACTACCTCGCGAAGCTGTCGCAGAGCGTGAAGTTCCACACGAAGGGTACGGGCTACCTGAACGTGCTGCTGTCGCGTAACGAGATCAGCGTCGCGAACGGCGACCTGCAGATGGATCTCGACGACGCCGAACACGGCGCGCTGTCCGTCAAGCCGATCTTCCTGGCCGCGAAGGCCGGCGACCAGCCGACCACGTTTCAGCTCCCGTACGGCATCGGCCTGATCAAGAGCGGCCCGAACCAGGACGCCGGCAGGAAGCTGATCGACTACCTGATGTCGACGGAAGTGCAGTCGAAGGTGCCGGACATGTACGGCATCCCGGGCCGCACCGACGTGCCGCTGGCCGGCAAGAACGGCGAAGCGGTCAAGAAGGCGATCGCGGGCGTGAAGCTGATTCCGGTCGACTGGACCCAGGTGATGGCGAAGAAGCCGGAATGGATCGAGCGCTGGAAGAAGGACGTGATCGGCAGCTCGGGCAAGCAGCTCGACGTCGTCAAGCCGAAGTGACCGGCGCACGCCGCCTGTATCAGCGAGCAAGAGGATGAACCCGGTGGACACCACCCTGACCCATCCCGGCGCATTCGGCGCCGCCGAACCGCACGCGACGCTGCGGTCCGGCGCGCCGGGCGGCGTGCAGATCGAGCATCTGAGCGTGCGCTACGGCGCACGCACGGTGCTGGAAGATCTGTCGCTGTCGATCGGCGCCGGTGAATTTCTGACCGTGCTCGGCAAGAGCGGCTGCGGCAAGACCACGCTGCTGCGCTTCATCGCCGGGTTCGTGAAGGCCGACGGCCTGACCGGCACGCTGACCGTGGCCGGACGCGACCTGACCCATGCGCCGCCGCACAAGCGCAATCTCGGTCTGCTGTTCCAGAATTACGCGCTGTTTCCGCACCTGTCGGTGTTCGAGAACGTCGCATTCGGGCTGCGCGCACGCGGCATGGCGTCGTCGGAAGTGACGCGCCGCGTCGCCGATGCGCTCAAGCTCGTGCAGCTCGGCGATGCCGGCCACCATCTGCCGGCGCAACTGTCGGGCGGGATGCAGCAACGCGTCGCGCTGGCCCGCGCGCTCGTGATCGAGCCCGACGTGCTGCTGCTCGACGAGCCGCTGTCGGCGCTCGACGCCAACCTGCGCGCGTCGGTGCGCAGCGAACTGAAGGCGCTGCACGAGCGCCTGCCGAACCTGACCGTCGTCTGCGTGACGCACGACCGCGACGATGCGCTCGTGCTGTCCGACCGCGCGCTGTTGATGCGCGACGGCCACATCGCGCAGCTCGGCACGCCGCAACAGTTGTACGACGCGCCGCGGGACGGCTACGTCGCGCGCTATCTCGGCCCGGCGAACCTGCTGCCGCCGCACGTGATCTTTCCGCTCGGCGATCCGCGCCACGAGGTGCGCGGCAAGGTCGCGTGCGTGCGCCCCGAGCGCCTCACCGTGATGCCGCCCGCGGCGGGCGGCCTGCACGGCACCGTGTCGTCGGTCGAATGGCAGGGCGCGGATCTGTCGATCGCGGTCGTGATCGACGCGGCGCCCGACGAGCCCGTGCGCGTCACGATGCAACGCGGCCGCGGCGCGGCCCCCGAGCGCGGTGCGCGCGTGTCCCTGCATTGCGAGGCAGACGATGTCGTCCTTATCGAGCCCTGAAGCCGGCCTGCCGCCGCACGTGCTCGCGTCGGCCGCGGCACACGCCGCTGCCGCGCGACGCCGCAGGCGCATCGGCGACCTGCACCTGGCCGCGCTCGCGATCGTCGTGCTCGGCCCGCTCGTCGTCTATCCGCTGGTGCGGCTCGTGCTGCTGAGCGTGACGGGCGATCACGGGTTGAGTTTCGCCGCGTACCGGACCTTCTTC
>NZ_BCPP01000018.1:0-19674 GCF_016586125.1 Burkholderia sp. E168m23 | reverse complement strand
TCGTCATTCTTTCGATTGCATGTCGCCATGTCGCCCGCCGGATGGATTCCCGCGTCGTTCCGCTGCGTTGCCTGCCGGCCGCGCCGGCGCTCCGGCACGACCCGCATGAAGGCGCGCCGATGATCGGCCCGATCCTGCTCGCGCTCGCGCCGGTCGCGCTGCTGGTCGCGTTCGGTCATGGCCTGCGGCGCACCGGCTTCATCGCCGCAGCGTTCTGGCCGCACGCCGAGCGGCTCTGCTACTACGTGCTGCTGCCCGCGCTGTTCGCGGACGGCCTCGCGAATGCGCGGCTGCAATCGTTGCCCGTTTTACCGCTCGCGGCGGCGCTGGTCGGTTCGACCGCATTCGCCGCGGCGCTTCTTCTGCTGGTCCGCCGGTTCGTGCGGGTCGACGGCGCCGGGTTCACGTCGGTGTTCCAGGGCGCCGTGCGTTTCAACAACTATGTCGGCACCGCGCTCGCCGCCGGGCTGTTCGGTGCGAAGGGCATTGCACTCGCGGCCGTCTGCGTCGCGGCGATCGTGCCGACCGTCAACCTGATGTGCGTGCTGGTCTTCGCGCGCTACGGCGACACGCGGCTCGGCGCGGCGGCGCTCGTGCGGCAGATCCTGTCGAATCCGCTCGTCGTCGCCTGCGCGCTCGGGATGGCGATGCAGGCCGGCGGCGTGGCGTTTCCGGCCGCCGTCGAGCCGGCCGTGCGGGCGCTCGGCGCCGCGTCGATGCCGCTCGGCCTGCTGTGCGTGGGCGCGGCGCTGACATTCGATGCGGCCCGCGCATGGTGGCAGCCGGTGTGCGTCGCATCGGCGTTCAAGTTCGTGGCGATGCCGCTCATCACGCTCGCGGCCGGCCGGCTGTTCGGGCTCGGCGATGCGGCGCTGACCGTCGCGCTGCTGTTCCAGGCGCTGCCGACCTCGTCGGCGTCGTACATCATGGCGCGCCAGCTCGGCGGCGACGCGCCGCTGATGGCCGGCATCACCGCGTTCCAGACGATCGCCGCCGCGCTCGCGATGCCGGCCGTGCTCACCGCGCTCGCGTCGGCGCCCGCGTTCCGCTGACGACGCCCGCCCAGCCCCCTTCACTGAATCGGCCCGCAGGCCGGCCATCGCGCGGTTCGGCATCGTTTAGCCGCGCGCGGCCACGCACGCCTCGCGGCACACGCTTCCTTTCGAGATTGCACGCCACATGAATGCTCCCGCCCCGCCCGCCAGCGTCGTCGCCCCCCGGCCGCACGCGGCCATCTACGTGAAGCTCACGCTCGTCGCGCTGTTCTGGGGCGGGACCTTCATCGCAGGCCGGATCCTCGCCGCGACGATGTCCGCGACCTCGGCGGCCACCGGACGCTTCGCGATCGCCGCGCTGCTGCTGGTCGTGCTGACCTGGCAGGTCGAAGGCGGGCTGCCGACACTCAGCGGACGCCAGATCGTGACGACGTTCGGCCTCGGCGCGACCGGCATCTTCCTGTACAACGTGTGTTTTTTCGCGGCGCTCGCGCGGATGCCGGCCGGGCGCACCGCGCTGTTCGTCGCACTGAATCCGGTCGCCACCGCCGTGCTGCTGTCGGTCGTCGTGCGCGAACGCCTGTCGCTGTCGCGTTGGGCCGGCATCGCGGTCGCGCTGTGCGGCGCGCTGATCGTGATCAGCCGCGGCGATTGGCTGCGCGTGCTGACCGATCTCGGCAATACGTTCGGCGCCGGCGAACGCTTCATGCTGTGCGCGGTGCTGAGCTGGGCGGCCTACACCGTGATCGGCCGGCGCGCGCTCGACGGGCTGTCGCCGCTCGCGGCCACCACGTACGCGGCGCTCTGGGGCCTCGCGCTGCTGCTCGTCACGCACCTGTTCGACGCGACGGCGACTGGCGGCACGCCGCTGACGTGGCAGGCCGTCGCATCGATGCTCTATCTCGGCGCCGTCGGCACGGTGATCGCGTTCGTCTGGTATTCGCAGGGCATCCGCCTCCTCGGGCCGGCCCGCGCGGCCGTGTTCACCAACCTGGTGCCGGTGTTCGGCGTGCTGCTGTCGGTCGTGCTGCTCGGCGAGCCGCTGTCGCCGTCGATGCTGGCCGGCGGCGCACTCGTGATCGCGGGCGTCGCACTGACCAATCGCGCGAACCGCTGATGCGTCGGCGTGCGCCGCGTTCGGGGACGGATGCCGAATACGGATGCAGGCGCCCGCCATGCCGTTGCGTGCTGCATACGTCGGGCCGATACGCCCCCGATCTTCTCGCAGCCCCGCCAAAAACCGCCTATCGTGAATGAAGCGCCCCCGTTTGCCGCCGTTCGACCGTGCGTCGCCCGCCGCGGCAACGGCCTTGCGTTCCGGCGCCATTCACCGCGGTCGTCGCGCACGCTCGCCCGTGCACGCGATCGCGCCCGCCCACCGACTACCAGGAGGCACACATGAAAGCTGCGCTGCTCGTCAGCTCCGTCCTGCTCGCCATGGCGTCCGCCTCGGCCTCGGCCCAAGGTTCGATCACGAAAGTCGAGAACGGCGCGCTCGTCGCCGCCAACGGCATGACCGTCTACGCATTCGACAAGGACAAGCCCAACGCCGGCACCAGCGCCTGCACAGGCCCATGCGAAACCCTCTGGCCACCGTACAAGGCCAGCGCGACCGACGTACCGGTCGGGCCCTACACGATCGTCAAGCGCGACGACGGCAGCCCGCAATGGGCGTACAAGGGCAAGCCGCTGTACTTCTTCTCGAAGGACATGAAACAGGGCGAGCGCAACGGCGACAACTTCAAGAACGTGTGGCACGTGGTCGCCCCGTAAGCCTGCTTTCGCCGCGTTCCGTGCATTTCGCCAGCACGTAAAAAGCCCGCCCCGATCATTGATCGGGGCGGGCCTCGGCAGTTCCGCACGTCGCACCGGCCGTATGCAGCCGGTGCGCGCTTCCACTCAGCGGTTCGACGGGAAGCTGAACACCGT
This sequence comes from Burkholderia sp. E168m23, assembly GCF_016586125.1. NCBI lineage: Bacteria > Pseudomonadati > Pseudomonadota > Betaproteobacteria > Burkholderiales > Burkholderiaceae > Burkholderia > Burkholderia sp. E168m23. The sequence goes on along the minus strand of NZ_BCPP01000018.1, from coordinate 16,750 downwards.
CCCTTCGCGCACACCGGCCGACGGCCAGCGCTGCGTGATCGTCTTGCGCTTCGTGTAGAACCGCACGGCGTCCGGGCCGTATGCGTGCAGGTCGCCGAACAGCGAACGCTTCCAGCCGCCGAACGAGTGGTACGCGACCGGCACCGGCAGCGGCACGTTGATGCCGACCATGCCGATCTGGATGTTGTCGCTGAAGTAGCGCGCGGCCTCGCCGTCGCGCGTGAACAGGCAGGTGCCGTTGCCGTATTCGTGCGCATCGATCAGCGCCATCGCCTCGTCGAGCGATTTCAGGCGAATCACGCCGAGCACCGGCCCGAAGATCTCGTGCTGGTAGATCGGCATGCCGGGCTTCACGTTGTCGAACAGGCACGGCCCGAGGTAGTAACCGCCGTCGTGGCCGTCGACCTTCACGCCGCGACCGTCGACGACGAGCGTCGCGCCCGCTGCCACGCCCGCTTCGACGAAACCCGTCACCTTCTCGAAATGCTGCTGCGTGACGAGCGGGCCCATGTCGACGCCCGCGCCGTTGCCCGGGCCGACCTTCATCTTCTCGATCTCGGCCTTCAGCCCCGCGACGACCTGGTCGCCCGTTTCGTCACCGATCGCGACGACCAGCGGAATCGCCATGCAGCGCTCGCCGCAGGAGCCGTATGCGGCGCCCATCAGCGCGTTCACCGCGTTGGGGATATCGGCATCCGGCATCACGACCGCGAAGTTCTTCGCGCCGCCGAGCGCCTGCACGCGCTTGCCGTGCGCGCAGCCGGTCGAGTAGATGTATTCGGCGATCGGCGTCGAGCCGACGAAGCTCACGGCCTTCACGCGCGGATCGGTGAGGATCGTGTCGACCGCTTCCTTGTCGCCGTTCACGACGTTCAGCACGCCCGGCGGCAGGCCGGCCTCGAGCGCGAGTTCGGCCATGCGCAGCGTCGACGACGGCGTGCGCTCGGATGGCTTCAGCACGAACGTGTTGCCGCACGCGACGGCCATCGGCCACATCCACAGCGGCACCATCACCGGGAAGTTGAACGGCGTGATGCCGGCCGCGACGCCGAGCGCCTGGAACTCGCTCCACGAATCGATCGCAGGGCCGACGTTCTTGCTGTGCTCGCCTTTCAGCAACTCGGGCACGTAGGTCGCGTATTCGACGTTCTCGATCCCGCGCTGCAGTTCGCCCATCGCATCGGCGAGCACCTTGCCGTGCTCGGCGGTGATCAGCGCGCACAGCTCGTCGGCGTGCTCTTCCAGCAGCGTCTTGAAGCGGCTCATCACGCGGGCGCGCTTCAGCGGCGGCGTGTTGCGCCATGCCGGAAACGCGGCTTGCGCGAATGCGATCGCGGCTTCGACGGTCAGCTTGTCGGCGAGCGCCACGCTCTTGCGCGATTCGCCCGTCGCCGGGTCGAACACCGGCTGGACGCGGCTGCCGCCGTCGACGCGCTTGCCGTCGATCAGGTGGCCGACGGTGGAGGTCACATTGCTGTCGTGTTTCATGTCTGGGGCTCTTTCCTGAATTCGGTTGTCGCGTGAGGACGAGCGATCGCTCAATCCACTTCGTTCAGTGCGTCGGAGAGCGCGTTGACCAGGTTGTCGATCTCGCGCTTCTCGGCGATGAACGGCGGCGCGAGCTGGATCGTATCGCCGCCGTAGCGCACGTAGAAGCCCTTCGCCCAGCAGCGCATCGCGATCTCGTACGGGCGCCGTGCCGGCTCGCCCGGCAAGGCGGCGATCGTCAGGCCGGCCGCCAGCCCGTAGTTGCGGATGTCCGCGACGTGGCGCTGCCCCTTCAGCCCGTGCACGGCCGCTTCGAAATGCGGCGCGAGATCGCGCACGCGGGCCACCGCGTCTTCCTTCACCAGCAGGTCGAGCGCCGCGACGCCGGCCGCGCACGCGACCGGATGCGCCGAATACGTGTAGCCGTGCGGGAACTCGAGCATGTACTCGGGGCCGCCCGCGGCCATGAACGTGTCGTAGATCTCCTTCGTCGCGATCACGCCGCCGAGCGGCTGCACGCCGTTCGTCACCTGCTTCGCGAAGTTCATGATGTCCGGCACCACGCCGAATGCGTCGGCGCCCGTCATCGCGCCGGCCCGGCCGAAGCCCGTGATGACCTCGTCGAAGATCAGCAGGATGTCGTGCGCGGTACAGATGTCGCGCAGGCGCTTCAGGTAGCCCTTCGGCGGCACGACGACGCCCGCCGAGCCGGAGAACGGCTCGACGATCACGGCTGCGATGTTCGACGCGTCGTGCAGCGCGATCAGTTCCAGCAGGCGGTCGGCCAGCTCGGCGCCGTGCTCGGGCATGCCGCGCGAGAACTTGTTCTCGGCCAGTTGCGTATGCGGCAGGAAATCGGCGTCGAGGCCCTGCCCGAACAGCTTGCGGTTCGGCCCGATCCCGCCGACCGAGATGCCGCCGAAGTTCACGCCGTGATACCCCTTCTCGCGGCCGATCAGGCGCGTCTTGGTGCCCTTGCCTTTCGCGCGCCAGTACGCACGGGCCAGCTTCAGCGACGTGTCGGCCGCTTCCGAGCCCGAGCCCGTGAAGAACACGTAGTCGAGGCCGGCCGGCGTCAGTTCCTTGATCTTGTTGGCGAGCTCGAACGATTTCGGATGGCCGAACTGGAACGCCGGCGCGTAGTCGAGCTGCGCGACCTGGCGGCTCACGGCTTCGACGATTTCCGTGCGGCCGTGACCGAGGCCCGTGCACCAGAGGCCCGACAGGCCGTCGAAGATCTTGCGGCCTTCGGCGTCGGTGTAGTACGCGCCCTTGCCGGACACGATCAGCCGCGGATCGGCCTTGAACTGGCGGTTGGCGGTGAACGGCATCCAGTGCGCATCGAGCCATGCGGCGTCGGTGCGGAGGTTCGTGTCGTCGTGCTGGGCGGTGGTGATGTCGGTCATGTCGGTCGGCGCGGCGCGCCCCTCCTCCTCGGGTTGATGTTGCGCATTGTCGGGACGCCAATTAGTCTTTTGAATATCGCAATATCAATGTTCACTTGCTCAAATATGCAAGCAAAGAAACCGAAGAGCCGCGCGCTGCTCGGGCAGCTCAGCGACATGGATCTGCGCCTGCTGCGGGTCTTCAAGGGCGTCGTGCAGTGCGGCGGGATGGCGGCGGCCGAACTGGAACTGAATATCGGCATCTCGACGATCAGCCGGCACGTGAAGGATCTCGAAACGCGACTTGGCCTCGTGCTGTGCCGGCGCGGCCGCGCGGGCTTCACGCTGACGCCCGAGGGGCAGACGGTGTACGAGGAGACGCTGCGACTGCTCGCGTCGATGGAAGCATTTCGCAGCAGGATCGACGGCATTCACGACACGATGGGCGGAGAACTTCACATCGCCGTATTCGACAAGACGGCCACCAACCCGCATGCGCGCCTGGGCGACGCGATCCGCCAATTCGCGGACGAAGCGCCCGCCGTCGCGCTGAACCTGCACGTCGCGTCGATCAACGAGGTCGAGCGCGGCGTGATCGACGGCAGCTACCAGGTCGGGATCATTCCCGCGCACCGCAACTCGGGCAGCCTCGTGTATTCGGCGCTGTTCGACGAACGGATGCTGCTCTACTGCGGCCGCCAGCATCCGCTGTTCGACGCGCCGCACGGCAAGCTCACGTGGACGACGGTCCGCAACCACGCGTTCGCCGGGCTCGGCTTCCATTCGCCGAACATGGAGCTGAGCCATCGCGCGAAGCTCACGCGCAGCGCGACCGCGTCGGACCAGGAATCGATCGCGACGCTGATTCTGTCGGGCCGCTATCTCGGCTTCCTGCCCGATCACTACGCGGAGAGTTTCGAAAACAAGGGGCTGATGCAGCCGATCGCACCGCACCGGTTCAATTACCGGTGCCGGTTCGTGAGCCTGCTGCGGCGCTCGCCGCGCCCGTCGCGGGCCGCGCTGCTGTTCCAGTCGTGCCTCGAAGCCGCGCATGCGGGGGCGCTGCCGGCGGCATAGCGGCGGCTTCCGGTTCGGGTTCGTTCAGGCCCCGTCGTCGGATGCGCGGGGCTGCGCTCGCTTGCGCGTGACGAAATGGGTCGCGACGAGCGCCGCGGCAAAGCCGGACGCCGCGCCGAGGCCGAGCGCCCAGCGCGGGCCGAGATGGTTCGCGACCCAGCCGGCCACCGGCGCGCCGATCGGCGTGCCGCCCAATGCGACCGCGAGACGCAGCGCCATCACGCGGCCGCGCATCGCCGGCTCGGTGGAAAGCTGCATCAGGCTGTTGGTCGAGTTCATGAAGGTGATCGCGGCGACGCCGGTCAGCACCAGCGCGGCGGCGAACGACCAGTAGCCGGGCGCCAGCGCGGCGAACGTGCAGCCGAGCCCGAACAGCGCCGCGCCGATCCACAGATGACGGAAACGCGGCTGCTCGCGGCGCGCGGCGAGCAGCGCGCCCGAGATCGTGCCGACCGCCATCATCGACGACAGGAAACCGAACCCACGCGCATCGACGTGAAACACGCTGGCGGCCATCGTCGAAATGAACAACTGGAAATTCAGCCCGAACGTGCCGATCAGGAACAGCATCACGAGGATGGCTGTGAGGTCCGGCCGGCGCCACACGTAACGGAATCCGTCGAGCAGGCTGCCGCGCGAGCGGCTTGCCCGCACATTGGTGCGCAGTTCGTCCTCCCGAAGCCGCGACAGCGACGCCAGCACCGCGAAGAAGCTGAGACCGTTCGCGAGAAACGCCCAGCCGGTGCCGACCGATGCGATCAGGAAGCCGGCCGCCGCCGGGCCGACCATCCGCGCGGCATTGAACGACGTCGAGTTGAGCGCGACTGCGTTCGCGAGTTCGCGGTCGCCGACCAGTTCCGCGACGAAAGTCTGCCGCACCGGCGCGTCGAACGCCGACGCGCAGCCGAACAGGAACGCGAATACATACACGTGCTCGAGCCGCACCGCACCGGTGACCGTCAGCACGCCGAGCACGAGCGCCAGCGCCCCCATCAGCGCCTGCGTCGCCATCAGCAGCTTGCGCTGGTCGAAGCGGTCGGCCGCGTAGCCGGTCCACGGCAACAGCAGCAGTTGCGGCCCGAACTGCAGCGCCATCACCGTGCCGACGGCCGATGCGTCGTGATGCGTGAGCTGCGTCAGGACGAGCCAGTCCTGCGCGGTGCGCTGGATCCACGTACCGATGTTCGACACCAGCGAGCCGATCGCCCATACGCGGTAGTTGAAGCTGCGAAGCGAGCGGAACACGCCCGCTGCCGGCACGCTCACGGCCGCTCCCGGTCGGGCTCGTTGCCGCCGTGCAGTGCGCCGAAATGCCGCGCGAGGAACAGGCCGAGCGCGAGGATGCCGAGGCCGAACGCCGCCGCGTCGGCCGTGACCTTCAGGTCGAAATCGCCGGCCCGGCGCATGAGCGCATAGGCAATCACGAGATTCACGACGCCCCACAGCACGTTCACGGTGGACGACGACAACCCGCGGCCGGGCGGATTCGCGAACGGCGTCTGGAACGGCTCGCCACGCAGCCCGCTGACGAGATGCGGCACGGCGTTCGCGAGAAACGCGCCGCCGAAGAAGTACGACACGAGGTGCAGGAGGTTCATTTGCGGGTTGTCCTTTTGGCTAGCGGGCCGGAGCGGTTCACGAACGCGCCGGGTCCTCGAATTCGGCGAGCCGCTGCAGCAGCTTCACGGCCGCCGCGAGCTCGGCCTGCTCCGCCGCCGACAGTTGCGCGTGCAGCGCGCGAAAGAGCCAGTCGTCCTTGGCCGCGCGATTGGCTTGCAGCACCTTGCGGAAACCGGGCGTGAGCGCGATCAGCGTCTGCCGGCCATCGGTGGGATCGGGCGCGCCGGCGACCGCGCCGAGCGCCTCGAGCGTGGCGACCGTCACCCGCATCGACTGCGGGCGCACGCTTTCGGCGCGCGCCAGCGCCGACACGGTCGCCGGACCGTCGCGATCGAGCCGCAGCAGCACCGATTTCTGCGAGGACGTGAGGTCGTTCGGATGGGTCTGCTCCCGCATCCGCCGCATCAGCTTGCCGACCGAGATGCGGAGTTCGCCGGCGAGACCGGCCAGCGGGAGGGTGTCGGGGGAAGACGATGGCGAGTTCATGAATCCAAGATAGCACATCGACAGTCAAACTGTACAGTTTGACTGTATATTTCATCGTGTAAGGATCGGGCGGCCACGTGTGCTTTCGGCACGACGCCGCGCCCCGTTCGGCCGCGCATTCCGGCTCTGCGATAATGCGGGCTTCCCGTTTCCGCACCGCCTTCCGCCATGACGCAGCCGTCCGCCCCGCTCTCCATCGACCTGCCGCCGATCTCGTGCCTGCCCGGCGACGCGCTGCCGTGGCTGCCGATGAGCGCCGACCTGCCGGGGCTCGCGATCAAGTACCTGCACATCAACGCGGCCGAGGACACGCTGACCGCGCTGCTGAAGATGCCGGCCGGCGGCATGCTGCCGCGCCATCGTCACGATGGCGAGGTATTCGTCCATACGCTGCAGGGTGCGTGGCGCTACCGCGAATACGACTGGGTCGCGCACGCCGGTTCGACGGTGCTCGAACCGGCCGGCTCGGTACATACGCCGGAAACGCTCGGCGCGCCGGGCGAGGATGTGATCACGCTGAACGTGATGCGCGGCGACCTCGTGCTGCTCGACGACGACGGCCGCGAAACGGCGCGCGAGAACTGCCGCGTCGCGCTGCTGCGCCAGCGCAAGCATGCGCGTACGGCGCCGGATGCGGCCACGGCGTTCGTTACGCGGTAACTACGCGGCAAGACAGGCGACGCGACGCGCATCGTGCCGCGCCCGTCCATCCCGTCACGCGCGAGCGTCCTCCAGTATTCGTTTCCGCCGCCAGGCTTGCCCGCCGGTTATCGGAAACGCCTGAAAAACCGCCGAATATCGTCGGCCAGCAAGTCCGGCTCCTCCATCGCCGCGAAATGGCCGCCGCTCGGCATGTCAGTCCACTGCACCACGTCGAATACGCGTTCGAGCCAACTGCACGGCGGGCGGCTGATTTCCTTCGGAAAGCGCGCGAAGCCGACGGGCACCGCCAGGCGTTGCCCGGGCGCAAACCGCATCGGCTGCAGCCGGTTCTCCCAGTACATCTGCATCGACGAGCCGATGCAGCCGGTAAACCAGTAGAGCGAGATGCCCGTCAGCAGCGTGTCGTGCGAAAAACGGCGCGCGACGTCGCCGTCGCAATCGCTCCACGCACGGAATTTCTCGCCGATCCACGCGGCCAGCCCGAGCGGCGAATCGTTGAGCGCGATGGCCAGCGTCTGCGGCTTCGTCATGTGGACGTACGCGTACCCGCCTTCGAGCGCCGCCCACTCGCCGCGCTGCTTCAGGAACGCCTGCTCGTCGTCGGTCAGCGGCCGCGCCGCGTCGATCGGCGGGTCGTAGCTACCGGGCAGGTAGTTCAGATGGATGCCGTCGACCACGCCCTCATGCCGAGCGCCGAGCGCGACCGACACGCCCGCGCCCAGATCGCCGCCCTGTGCGCCGAACCGCGGGTAGCCCAGGCCGGCCATCAATGCCGCCCAGCAGTCGGCGACCTGAAGCGCCGACGTGCCGGGCGCCGCCGGCGCGGGAGAAAACAGGAAGCCGGGCAGCGACGGCGCGACGATGTCGAAGGCGTCGTCCGGATCGCCGCCGAACGCGGCCGGATCGCACAGGCGATCGATCAGTGCATGGAATTCGAATGCGGAACCCGGCCAGCCGTGCGTGACGACGAGCGGATAGGGTTTCGGGCCGGTGCCGCGCCGATGCACGAAATGCACGCGCCGGCCGCCGACGTCCGCGATGAACTGCGGCAGCCGGTTCAGCGCACGTTCCGCCGCGCGCCAATCGAAGCCGCCGGCCCAGTACGCGGCCAGTTCGCGCAGCCACGCGCCGTCGACGCCCTGCTGCCACGGCTCGGCGGGTGTCAGGTTGGGCGGGCGGGTGTCGCGCACGCGCCGCCGCAAATCGTCGAGCGCTTGATCGGATATCGCAATGTCGAACGGTTCGGCGTGCATCGTGTCTCCTCGCGAAACATGTCGACGAGATTCTGCGCGATTTTTCCGCCCCGCGCTGGCGGCAGGCGGTCGCGCGCGTCAGCCCGTTTCGCGCGCGTCAGCTTCCGTCCGTGCGTCGCGCCGCAACGCCTGCGGCGGCACGCCGAACCCGCGCACGAACGCCTCGCGCATGTGCCGGCGATCGCGAAAACCGTTCTCCCTTGCGATCACGTCGAGCGGATGGCGGCTCTGTTCGATCATCAGCCGCGCCGCTTCGAGCCGCAGCCGCTCGATCGCCTTCGCCGGCGACTGCCCGGTTTCGAGCGTAAACACGCGGCTGAACTGGCGCGGGCTCAGGTGCACGGCCTCGGCCAGCGCCTCGACGGTCAGCGCGCGGCCGAGATGCTGCCGCGCGTAATTGAGCGCGTTCTGAATCCGGTCGGATTTCGGCGCGAGATCGAGCATTTCCGAATGCTGCGACTGGCCGCCGGCGCGGCGCTGGTGCATCACCAGCTTGCGCGCGACCGACCGCGCGACGTCGGCGCCGAGATCCTTTTCCACCATCGCGAGCGCGAGATCGAGGCCGGCCGTCATGCCGGCCGACGTCCAGATCGGGCCGTCGACGATGAAGATCCGGTCGTCCTCGACGCGAATCTCCGGGTAGTGCCGCTGCATGTCGCGGCCGAACGCCCAGTGCGTGGTCGCGCGACGCTGCGCGAGCAGCCCGGCCTCGGCCAGCACGAACGCGCCCGTGCAGATGCCGGCGATCCGCCGCGCCCGCCCGTTCGCGCGGCGCAGGTAGGCGACCACGCCGGCCGGCGCCGGCGCGGCGAGCGGATCGTTGACGCCCGCGACGATCCACGTGTCGACGCCGAGGCGGCCGCGCAGCGCGCGCGTGGCGACCGGCAGCCCGAGCGACGAGCGCACGTCGCCGCCGTCGACCGAATAGTTGTCCATCGCGTAGAACGGCGCGTCCATCCCCATGTTCGCGTACTCGAACACCGACTGCGCGGCGAGCGCCATGATCTGGAAGCCATCGCTGATCAGAAAGCCGATTCGGTGCATGTGCGTTCTCCGCTTCCGTGCCGATTGGGCCGATGGGCCCGATGTCCGGAATCATACCCATCTACGTCATTTCTGTCGCCGCGCTTCGAGGCCAGAATGCCTTCACGCCATCCGGCCATCCTCATCGAAACGGAGCACATCATGACGCAAGCACATCGCGGTACCGCCCTCATTACCGGCGCATCGTCGGGCATCGGCGCCGTCTACGCGGACCGCCTCGCGCGCCGCGGCTACGACCTGATCCTGGTCGCACGCAATCGCGACCGGCTGAGCGCCCTCGCCGAGCGCATCACGAACGACACGCAGCGCAGCGTCGAGATCGTCGACGCGGACCTCAACGACCGCGCGGCGCTCGCCGCCGTCGAAGCCAAGCTGAAACAGGACGCGAGCATCACGCTGCTCGTGAACAACGCGGGCATCGGCACGCATGCGCCGCTGCTCGACAGCGACGTCGACGCGATGACGCGGATGATCGAGCTGAACGTGACCGCGCTCACGCGCCTGACCTATGCGGCCGTGCCCGGCTTCGTCGCACGCGGCCGCGGCGCGGTGATCAACATTGCGTCGATCGTCGCGATCTCGCCGGAAACGCTGAACGGCGTGTACGGCGGCAGCAAGGCGTTCGTGCTCGCGTTCAGCCAGTCGCTGCATCACGAGCTCGCCGACAAGGGCGTGCAGGTGCAGGCCGTGCTGCCCGGCGCGACGGCCACCGAGTTCTGGCAGACGGGCGGCCTGCCGCTCGAGCACCTGCCGAAGGAAATCGTGATGACGGCGCCGGACATGGTCGATGCGGCGCTGGTCGGGTTCGAGCGCGGCGAGCTCGTGACGATCCCGTCGCTGCACGCGGGCGACGAATGGGAGGCATACGAGGCCGCGCGCCGCACGATGGCGCCGCATTTGTCGGCCAATACGCCGGCACCGCGCTACACCACGGCGCGCTAGTTGCCGGCGGAGGCCGCGCCGCGCCGCGCGCCTTCGCCCTTCACGCCGACCATCAGCGCCACCCCGCTCGCCACCAGCAGCGCGGCGAGCAGATAGACGGCGAGATCCATGCTGCCCGTGCGCGTGCGGATCATCCCGATCACCCACGGGCTGACGATGCCGCTCGTGATCCCGATGCTGCTGATCAACGCGATCCCGGCCGCGGCCGCGTTGCCGGACAGGTAGCGGGTCGGCACGGCCCAGAAGATCGGCAGCGCCGCGAAGATCAGCGTCGCCGCTATCGACAGGCACGCGAGCATCGCCGCGAAGCTGTGCAGGTGCAGCGTCAGCGCCGCGAGCGCAAGCCCGCCGCCGATCGTGCAGCACGCGAAGTGCTTGCGGCGCTCGCCGGTGCGGTCCGAGCGGCGTGCGATCAGCACCAGCCCCACCGCGCCCACCGCATTCGGCACGACCGTGTAGAGGCTCACGGCGACGACGTCGGTCACGCCGAAGTCGCGGATCATCAGCGGCATCCAGAAGTTCAGCGTCAGCGACGCGCAAGTCAGCGAGAAATAGATGAACGCGAACAGGTACACGCGCGGGTTCGCGAGCGCGGCCATCACGCTGCGTCCGTCATGCGCATTGCCGGGTGCGCGGCCGTCGGCGCACAGCGCGGCGACGCGCGCCTTTTCGTCGGACGTGAGCCACGCGGCGTCCTGCGGCCGGTCGACGAGGAACGAGAACGCGGCGAACGCGAGCAGAATCGCCGGCGCCCCTTCGATCGCGAACATCCACTGCCAGCCGTGCAGCCCGAGCACGCCGCTCATGTCGCGCATGATCCAGCCGGACAACAAGCCGCCGAGCACACCGGCCACCGCGACGCCCGCGAAGAACACCGAGATCGCCGCCGCGCGCCGGTTCGCGGGGAACCAGTAGGTCAGGTACAGCACGATGCCGGGGAAGAAGCCGGCCTCGAACACGCCGAGCAGGAAGCGCAGCACGTAGAAATGCGACGGCTGCGACACGAACATCATCCCGGTCGACGCGAGGCCCCACAGCAGCATGATCCGCGTGAACGTGCGGCGTGCGCCGAACCGCGCGAGCAGCATGTTGCTCGGCACTTCGCAGCACACGTAGCCGACGTAGAACACCGCGGCGCCGAGGCCGTACATCGCATCGCTGAAGCCGAGATCGTGCTTCATCTGCAACTGCGCGAAGCCGATGTTGATGCGGTCGAGGAACGACACGACGTAGCAGAGGAACAGGAACGGGACGATCCGCCACGCGATCTTGCGGAACAGCAGCGCGTCGCTGAATGCGGATGCGGAAGTCGGCGCCGACGCGCTCGCGTGCGCAAGCGTCGCTTCGGCGGGAAGCGATTGGGGCATGTCTCTCTCCAAACGGGCCGCGCGATGTCGAGCGCGCGGCAGTCTCCGAGGGCGTGCATGCGCCCTGCTTTCTTGTGAGACCGGATACGGTCGCCGGCACCGCGGCGCGATGCCGCCGCGAATGCCGCGACCCTCAGGGAAACGGCAAGGCGATCATGTAAGCGCCGCCCCGCCGCCGTGGGCCGCTCAGTCCTGCAGCGCGGCCCACATGTCCTTGTCGCGCTGCGCGGTCCAGATGCGCGGATGCGCGATGCCGCTCGCTTCGTCGAACGCGCGCGACACGTCGAACGGCAAGCAGTGCTCGTAGATGAACACGTGGCCGAACTTCGGGTCCATCGCTTCGCGCGTGAGCGCCATCGCGGCCTTCAGGTCGAGATTGCGCTCGACGGCCTTGCGGCCCTGCGCGAGCAGCGTCGTGACGAAATCCTTCGTGTAGTCGAGGCCCTTGTTCACTTCGGCAGGATTCAGCAGCGCGGGGCCGCGGCCCGGCACGAGCTTCTCGGCGCCGAGCGCGCGCAACGCCTCGAGCGTGGCCGGCCACTGTTCGAGCTGCGCGTCGCCGCAATAGCACGCGGCGTCGTATTCGACGAGGTCGCCCGAGAACAGCACCTTCTGCGACGGCAGCCACACGATCGTGTCGCCCTTCGTATGGCCCGAGCCGACATGCATGATCTTCACTTCGAGCTTGCCGAGGAACAGCGTGATCTCGCGCTCGAACACGAGCGTCGGCCAGGTCAGGCCAGGCACCGTCTCGACGCCGGCGAACAGGCGCGGGAAGCGCTCGATCTCCGACTTCATGTCGGCCTCACCGCGCTCGACGATCATCTCGTAGGTGCCGCGGCTCGCGATCACGTGCTGCGCGCCTTCGTCGAAGTACGCGGACGCGCCGAGCACGCGCACCGCGTGATAGTGCGACAGCACCACGTGCTTGATCGGCTTGTCGGTGACGCTGCGGATCTTCGCGATCAGGTCCTGCGCCATCGCGGGCGTCGCGGTCGTGTCGACGATCAGCACGCTGTCGTCGCCGATGATCACGCCCGAGTTCGGGTCGCCTTCGGCTGTGTACGCGTACGCGTTCTCGGACAGCTTCGTCCAGGTGACTTTCTTCTCTTCCAGATCGGCTTGGGAGGCGAATGCTTTGGCCATTGTGCGTTCCGTGGCTGCGAGCCATGTGTTGAGGGGGAGTGAGCGGATCATCGGCCTGCGTCGAATATTTGTCAATGACAAATGCGCTTGCTATTGTCCAATACGGGTAAACCTGTGGGCTGGCGCTGAAAATGGCGTCGGATACCATGCGGGGTTTCGTCAACGGAAGAATCATCGCGTGCAGAACCACGAAGTCAGCGCGGACGATGCGCCGCCCAAGGCGCAGCGCGGCATCCAGAGTGTCGAGGTCGGCGGCCGGCTGCTCGACGCGCTCGCGCGCCGGCGCAAGCCGCTCGGGCTGTCGGAGCTGGCCGCGGCGGCCGATCTCTCCACCGCGCAGGCGCACACCTATCTCGTGAGCCTGACGCGGCTCGCGCTCGTGAAGCGCGACGCGCTCACCGGCAACTACGAGCCGGGCCCGCTGTCGCTGCGGCTCGGGCTGATGTCGATCGAGCGCCAGCCGGCCTACCGGGCGACGCTGCCGCATGCGGTGCGGCTCGCGGAAACGGTCGGGCTGAGCGTCGCGCTGTCGGTGCCGGGCGTGCTCGGCCCGACGATCGTGCGCATCGAACACGGCGGCTATCCGTTGCACGTGAACCTGCACGTCGGGTCGGTGATGTCGCTCGACACCACGGCGACCGGCCGCGTGTTCCGGGCGTTCGGCGACGCCGCGCAACTCGATGCGATGGCGGCCAGCCAGGCGGGTGCGGGCGAGACGCTTGCCGGCGCCGAAAGCGAGCCGGCCGCGCCGGACGCCGATGCGCAACCCGTCGAACTCGATGCGATCCGCGCACGCGGCATCGAACGCAGCATCGACCGGCCGAGCCCGGGCGTCAGCGGGATGTGCGTGCCCGTGCTCGATCCGCACGGGCGCCTGCAGCTCGCGTTGACGGTGATCGGTTCGACGGGATCGATCGATGTCGACTGGGACGGCCCGATCGCGGCGGCATTGCGCGGCGCGGCGCGGCAGGCCACCGCGTCGCTCGGCACGGCGCATGCGGAACCGGCGCCCGCGCCGGCGGTGGCGCCGGGCGTCGCGCGCGTACCACCCGCGCTGGCCGACGACGCGAAAACGCAGCGCGGCATCAATGCACTCGACAGCACCGGCGACCTGCTGCTCGCGCTGGTGTCGGCGGGCCGCGCGCTGCCGCTGCGCGATCTCGCGACGGCGGCCGGCATGCCCGCCGCGAAGGCGTTTCCGCATCTGGTCAGCCTGCAGAAGATCGGCCTGCTGAGCCGCGACGACGCCGGCTGCTTCGACGGCGGGCCGCTCGCGCAGGCGCTCGGCCTGATCGCGATGCAGCGCGTGTCGCCGACGCGCGACGCGGAAGCCGAGATCGTCGCGCTCGCCGGCGCGACCGACATGAGCGTGGCCGCCGCGACGCTCGGCCCGCTCGGGCCGACCGTGATCCGGCTCGAGGAATCGGCGCGGCCGCAGCACGTGAGCCTGCAGGTCGGCACCGTGATGTCGCTCGTCAATACGGCGATCGGCCGGATTTTCGCGTCCGGCATGTCCGACGACGTGCTGGCCGACTTGCTCGCCAACGAGCCGGTGCGCCTCGCCGGCGCGCCCGTCGCACCGGACGACGCGGCCTTCCGCTCACGGCTCGCGGCGATCCGCGCGGACGAGCTCGATTTCGCGTTCGACGCGCCGGTGCCCGGCATCGGGACGATTGCCGCGCCCGTGTTCGATCACACCGGCAGCATCCGGCTCGTGATCGCGATCATCGGTTCGTCGCGCGGCTTCCCGCGCGGGCCCGACAGCGAGCTGGCGCAGACGCTGCGGGCCGCGACGCGGCGGCTGTCGTGGCGCTTCGGGTGGATCGGCCGCTAATCGCGCCCTTTTCCCCAACGTACGTTCGAATCCCTTTCTTTCTGCCCGCGAGGCCGCGCCGGCACGGCCTCGTCACGTCTATCCGACCCGCCCGGGCGACCAATATTCATGTTGCGCAGCAGCAACATAAATTGTCAGTAATTCTCATATAACGAAATCGCATTTCACAAGGCGAGGTCGTTTCGCTATGATTAGGGTTATCCCTAACTCGCCACCTCTATGGGGCTTCGTCATGCAAACGTCTAATTTCTCCGATCGTTCCACCCAATCCACTGGCTGGCTCGCACGTGTTGGCGAGCTGCTGGCGGAAGCCTGGGCACTGCACCTCGAGAACTGCGAAGTCATCGCTGAAGCACACGCGCGCCTGCCGCGCTGAGCGGACTGCCGGCCGCCTGATCCCCTTGTCCTGACGCGCGCCGACAGCGGCTATTGCGCCGGGCACCGGGCGGTCGCGCCGGTCAGAGAGCAAGAAGCCGGGCTCGTCCCGGCCGAATACCCTCGCTGCGTGGCGAGCGTTTCAAGATCGTCTCGACGCCGTGTTTCAGGCCGATACTGGCGCCAATTCATGCGTATTGGCGCGGATGGCTATCAGTCAGGTTGTCTGGGCATGCAGCCATTTCCGGCCAGCGCGCGATTACGCCCGGCCATCGCCGACGGAAGATTCATCCGTTTTTGTGTGCCCGCGGGCCGTTTCCCTGGCGAGCCTTCCGTGCCGGCCGTTCACCGGTTGCCTCCGCACCCGCGCCACATCGCACGCACTGCCGTTTCAACGCCGGCCGCGCTCCTCGTCTCTCCCCGTCACACCTGAATCGAAGGCACATCCTTCATGCACCGCAGCGCGAACATCGAACGGCTGTGGCGGATGCTCGAGATCCGGTACAGCTTTTCGCGCAGGAAGCGTTCGTAGCCGGCCGTGCCGTCCACCGCGACCTTGATCCAGTAGTCGTACTCGCCCGACACCAGATACGCCTCGAGCACCTCCGGCAGCGCCGCCAGTTCGGCGCCGAAGCGCGCCAGTGCGTCGTCTTCATGGCGATCGAGCGTGACTTCGAGGATCACGATGTCCGCGTAGCCGAGCTTGCGCTGGTTGACCAGCGCGACATAGCCGTCGATGTAGCCGTCGAGTTCGAGTTGCCGCGTGCGGTTCCAGCAGGCGGTGGTCGACATGCCGATCTGTTCGGCCAGTTCGGCGTTCGACAGACGCGCATT
This sequence comes from Burkholderia sp. E168m23, assembly GCF_016586125.1. Lineage (NCBI taxonomy): Bacteria > Pseudomonadati > Pseudomonadota > Betaproteobacteria > Burkholderiales > Burkholderiaceae > Burkholderia > Burkholderia sp. E168m23. Next base: position 1,236 of record NZ_BCPP01000018.1, on the reverse strand, counting down.
TTTCTGCAATGCACCCAGGATCTTGCGGTCCTGATTGTCGAGCGTTTTGGGCGTGCGTTCACGGGTAGCCATGGCGAGAAGAATCTTCTACTGAAAATCGGCATTCTATCTGAACAGGATTCCGGTTTCAGGGCCGTTTCACTGGAAAACAGGAAGCCTTTTAACCGGGCCGCTTGATACATTTTCTCCATGCCTGCTGCCCGGCACGCTCCCCGCGACCACCCCTCGCAACGGAACGCACGGCCGCAATCACGAGTTGCGGTGCCGGCCGGCAGACATGCGATTCCCCGCCGCCCGCACGCCCATCCGACCGCGTGCGGGGCCGGTGCCTGCCTCCCCGCTCTTGCCCGTCCGTCATGTCGTTCAAGCTTTATCTGTCGTTCCTCGCTGCTTCCGTCGTCCTCATCTACGCGCCCGGCCCCGTCAACCTGCTCACGATGAACCAGGCGTTGCGCACCGGTTGGCGCCGCGCGCTGCCGTGCGTCTGGGGCGGCACGCTCGCCGTGCTGCTGCAACTCGCGCTGACCGCGCTGTGCCTCAATTCGCTGGTCCACCTCGATGAACACGCCCTGACCGTGCTGCGCTGGGCCGGCGCCGCGTATCTCGTCTGGCTCGGCGGCAAGCAATGGCTGAGCCGCACGCCGGCCGGCGCGGCCGCGGCGCCCGCCGAGACCGACGCAGGAACGGCCATCGCCGCGCCGGACGCCGACTCCGGACGCGCGCTGTTCTGGCGCGGCGTCGCGACTTCCGGGCTGAATCCGAAGACGCTGCTGTTCTTTCCGTCGTTCTTTCCGCAGTTCATCAGCCCGAACGCCGACTGGAGCCTGAACCTTCAATACCTGCTGCTCGCCGCGACGTTCGCGCTGCTGTTCGCGGGCGGCGTCGCATCGATGGCGCTGTTCTCGCACCGGCTGAGCCGCGCGTTGCAGCGGCCGGCGCGGATGCGTGCGATGAACCGCGTGACGGGCGGGCTGCTCGTCGGGATGGGCGCGATCATGGTCGGCTGGAACTGAACGGCCGCGCGGACGGGCTGCGTCGGCGCCGCTGCCAGGCGCCTCGAAAAAGCAGCCGGGCGCCGAATGCTTTAGGGTAGCGCCTGGTTCGTTGGACATGCCCGGGCCCGCCGGGCGACTGAATGAAGCACGTCACATCCCGCCTGCGGCGCCTGTTCGCGCCGATCGGCCTGCACTGGTATCTCGCCCTCCTGCTTGCGCTCGATGCGCTCATGGTGCTGCG
>NZ_BCPP01000017.1:0-19707 GCF_016586125.1 Burkholderia sp. E168m23 | reverse complement strand
TGATCCGGCGCGACTTGCATCATCAATTCGGCCATGACGCGAAAATCGAGCTTGAGGCCGAGCCCGAGAAACGGTTTGTCGGGGCTGGCTTCGATGATCTGCGTCGAACCGGGCAGGTCGAGTGACGTGATCAGAAAGCGGTCCGTGTCATAGATATAGGCGTCTCCGCTCTGCATGACCCGCTTCGCGCCTTGAACGACGAGACCGAAGCTCGGCTCGACCATGCATTCCATCGGCTGCGTCGGCGCTTCCCTTCGATGAAAGCTCAGGTTGGGAATGGCCGTGTCGAGATGATCGACTCCTTCGGTCCATCTCGCGACGCGCTCCGCGAGCGACTGTCGTAGCTCGTTCTCGCGGCTGCGACCGGTCGAACGGTCGCTCGCCTGGTCGAATGCCGCGATGGCGACGTCATCATTGCGTTGGCCGGATATGTATCGGAGGGATGCCGGATGCATGACTTCTCTACTCTAGTAATCGGGTCGACAGGCAGGCCGTCGACGTGCCGGGGAAGCCGGCAACGAATGCACCACCCGGCGCCGCTGCACGGTCATCCTCCCGGAAGGCGCGTGCGGCGATTGCGGACTACTTCGTCGCCTGCGATGCGCAAAGCTGCCAGCGTCGCGATTTCGCCGCCGGCGTTGCCGCGTGCTCGTCGACCGTGCGCCACCAGCGCTCGCCGCGATGCGGCGCGTCGAGATCGAGGCGTTCGCCCATTCTGGGCGTCGACAGCTCGATACCGCGCACGAGCGCCAGCGCCGTGACCCGCTCGAACGGCTCCTGCCAGCGATGCATCGCGAGGTCGAACGTACCGTTGTGGATCGGCATCAACCAGCGCCCGCGCAAATCGATGTGCGCCTGCACGGTTTCTTCCGGCTGCATGTGAACGTACGGCCATTGCGCATCATAGGCGCCCGTTTCGATCAGCGTGACGTCGAACGGCCCGAGGCGCTCGCCGATCTCCCGGAAGCCGTCGAAATAACCCGTATCGCCGCTGAAGAACACGCGCAGGTCGTCGTCGACGATCACCCACGACGCCCACAGCGTACTGTTGCCGTCGAACAGGCTGCGCCCGGAGAAGTGCTGGGCAGGCGTCGCTGTCAGCGTCAGCCCGGCCACATCGATGCTTTGCCACCAGTCGAGCTGGCGGACCTTGTTCGCGTCGATACCCCATTCGATGAGCCGGTCGCCGACGCCCAGCGTCGTCACGAACACGTCGGTGGTGGCGGCCAGCGCGAGCACCGTGTCGCGGTCGAGGTGATCGTAATGATCGTGCGACAGGATCACGCCGCGCAGCGGCGGAAGATCTTCCAGCGCGATCGGCGGCGCATGAAAGCGCTTGGGGCCGATACGCCGAAACGGCGACGCGCGCTCCGCGAACACCGGATCGGTCAGCCAGAATTCGCCACGCAGCTTCAGCAACAGCGTCGAATGGCCGAGCCGATACAGGCTGCGATCGGGTGCCGCGTCGAGTTCCGCGCGGGTCAGCGAATCGACGGGCAACGCGCCGGCGGGCACGGTATGACGCGGCTTGTTGACCAGCATGTTCCACGCGATTCCCAGCGTCTTGCCCAATCCTTCGGCGGGGCGCGGCGCGACATTGGCAAAGCGCTCGCCGTTGTGCTGCGGCGAACTGCCGGAGAGCGTCCGGCCACGTCGGGCGGCCGCGAAACCCAGAATGCGATGAATCAAAACGAGAGGCGATGCCATGTCGGTTCGTCCGGAGAATAAAGTACACTAAACAGTGTAGTTTATTTTTGGGGTAAGTAAACTGCCCGGTGTAAAATTTCTGTATGGATACCAGTACTCCCCCTCAGCGTCTGACCGACCGAAAGCGCGCGGCCATCGTCGATGCGGCGATCGAGGAATTTCTCGCCGCGGGCTACGATGCGACGAGCATGGATCGTATCGCTGCGCGCGCGGACGTGTCGAAGCGCACCGTCTATAACCACTTCCCCGGTAAGGAGACGCTGTTCGCCGCGATCCTGAACAAGTTGTGGGATGCGACTCGCACCGGCAGTTCGCCGACCTATCGCGCCGACGTGCCGCTGCGCGAGCAACTGCTCGCGTTGCTCGACCGCAAATTGCGGTTGATGAACGACGAGGCCTTTCTCGCGCTGGCGCGTGTCGCGATCGGCGCGGCCATCCATTCGCCGGAACGGGCGCGCGACATGGTCGAGCGTCTCGGCGAGCGCGAGGAAGATGTCACGGTCTGGGTGCGCGCGGCCGCGGCGGCCGGTCGCCTGTCGGTCACCGATCCGGTGTTCGCCGCGCATCAGTTGCATGGCGCGGTGAAGGCATTCGCGTTCTGGCCGCAGATCACGATGGGCCAGCCGCCGCTGACGGCGCAGGAGCAGCAGAAGGTCGCGGAATCGGCTGCCGATATGTTCCTTGCGTACTACGCGCGACCCGACGACGGCGCTGCACGGCATCGCCGGCAAGACTGAACGCGGTCCCGGACACATCCGGAAGCATCCGGCTCCCCGGGCAGATCGAAACCATTGCGATGCGCGCGTTGTCGGCGAGCAGGCAAACCGGTCGATCCGGGGAAAAACGAACGCCAAATGACGCCCATCCGTGCCGGCCGGCCATCTGGCCTGGACTCGACGATACCGTCGGCGCACCCGAAGCCGAATGCGAGCAACGACCCATGAAAACGCTGTTGATCGTCTATCACACGATGACCGGAGGCACGCAACAGATGGCCGAAGCGGCTGCCGGTGCAGCTCGCGAGCAGCCTGGCGTCGACGTCAGGATGCAGCGTGCGGACGCGACGAGCGCCGACGACGTGCTGGCCGCCGACGCATACCTGTTCGCGACGCCGGAGAACCTTGCGGCGATGTCCGGGCTGATGAAGGATTTCTTCGATCGCTGCTACTACGCGGCGCTCGATCGCGTGAACGGCCGCCCGTATGCGGCAATGATCTGCGCGGGAAGCGACGGGCAGAACGCGTTGCGCCAGATCGACCGGATCGCGACCGGATGGCGGCTGAAGAACGTGGCGCCCGGCCTGATCGTCTGCACGCATGCGCAGACGCCGGAGCGTATTCTCGCAACGAAGACGATCGACAGCGACGCGCTCGCGCGCTGCGCCGAACTCGGCGCGGGTCTTGCTGCAGGGCTGGCACTGGGCGTGTTCTGATCACGAGTGCGGCGGCTCCGATCTGCCGGATCGACACCGGCACGGCCCGCAGCCGTTCGCGCACTATCGGTTTCGCAAACTTCCGCAAACAGCGCCGAACCGCCGAGCGTCGGAACTTCAACTGCCCTTCGTCGGTGCCGAAGGCTGGTGGTACTCGGGCCAAAGACGTTTCACGAGATCGCGCGATGCACCGTAGGCGTAGCAACTGTCGATCTTGAGCGGCTTTCCTTCGCTGTCGCGGTAATCGAGCGACGATCGCCGCATGCCGACCATCGTCTGATAGGCCGTCGTCGCGATCGGGCCGAGCAGTTCCTTCAAGTGCGTGCACGTATCGCAGGACGGCAGGCGCTTGCGAACCTCGCTGTTCCAGCCGGCGCCGATGTTCAATCCGACGAGCGCCTGCAGCGAGTTGCCGCCGCCCGAACACTGCGCATACGGATGCGAACGCATGAACGTGGAGACGCCGCGAACGACCATGTCGACGTCGAACACCAGCGTGACGCCGAGATCGTGGAGCGGTGTCAGTGCCGCGACCGTTCGCGCGCCGCCGGGCGGCGTGAAATCGCTGGTCTTGCGGTCCGCGAGGCAGGCCGTCACTTCGAACAGGCCATCGCTGCGCCGATAGCCGCGCATGTCGATCTGCCGATGGTGAATCTCCTCGCGCGTGAGGCCGTCATGCGGGGTGTCGTCTTGGGAAACCATGCTTGCGCTCCATCTCGTGTAACCAGGTCGTTTCGCAGGCAACGGAATCGCGCCCGGTCGATCGGGCGCGCGGAGAAAAGCAGGCGGGGACATGCTGCCAACGAAGTCGATTCGGCCATACTACGCACTTTCCGAGATCTTCGTCCGCGACGCGATCGATGCGCACGCAACGAGTCGCGTATCGCGGCCGGCGCAAACGCGTGTCGAGCGGGCGGGTCGTGCGAGGTCGGCGGCTACGCCACGCGTGGCGGTTGTGACACGACGCCGTTCGACGTCCGTCGCGCGGAAGATCGCACTTTGCGCCTTGCGCGTCGGCCCGGCCCGCTGCAATTTCCCAGCAGGGGCCGCGAATGGCGTGACATCCGGAAACGTATCCATATAATGCGCAACACGACCGCGCGGACGCATTTCCGGCACCGCGGATCGGACAAATGCAGACCGGCGAGTCAACCGCCTGTCGCGCGTACCGGTATACTTCCACTCCTGCCTTGTCCGGCATCGAGGCCGGGTGCCTGAAAACAGAGTGGCGTGCGCGATGCGGCCCCGTAGTGTTCCGCACCGGCGGCAGGCCGGCCGCACGCATGGCGGCGAAGCTGTTGTGCCGCGCGGCATGGCCGCACGAACCACACCTTATATTCCTGGTGGATTGAATTTATGGGTTTTGAACAACTTGCCGAATTGCGGGCGCAGCTCGCGGCGAAGGCCAAGCAGGAGCGCAACGCAAAGCGGCCGGCAGCGCCGACGGACGCCGGCGCGAAGCCGAAGTCCGGCGACCAGCCGTCCCGCGGCGCCAAGCCGGGTGCCGGCGCGAAGACGCAGCATCGGGCGAAGCTTGCTTCGGCGAAGCCGGCGGCGCCGGTCGATCCGGTCATCGTCGCGATCGGCAAACTGCAGCGGAAGTTTCCGCGCGCGTTCCCGAAGAATCCGGCCCCCAAAGTACCGCTCAAGGTCGGCATCTGGGACGATCTCGCACGCGAAGCGCAGGCCGTCGGCCTCAACGAAGCCGAACTGCGCGAAGCGATGTCGACGTGGTGCCGCGGCAATCGCTACTGGTCCTGCCTCGTCGAAGACGCGGTGCGCGTCGACCTGCAGGGCAACGAAGCCGGGCGCGTGACGCACGACGACGCGGCACGTGCGCGCCGCCTGAAGGCCCGCCGCCCGGGCAAGGGCGCGGCACAATCGGCCAAGGGCGCACCGCAGCAGCCGAAGGCCGAGCAGCAGGCCGAGGCCGCTGCCGCGCCGCAACCGGCGCAGGCCGAAGCGGAAGCGCCGGTGCAGACCGACGCCGCGCCGCAGGTCGAGCAGCAATCGGCCGGCAACGAGTAATCCGCACCGCGCTGCCGTCCGTCGAGCCGCGCGTAGCCGCATGCAAGTCGCGTGCGGTGCATGGCACTCCAGATCGACTTGCCTCGTCAGAGGCAGGTCGGGACTGTCTCCACCGGCGCTGAACCTGCTGGTACATCCCCTCCCTCGTCGAACAGACAACGCGACCGGACGACCCACATTCGTCGACCGGCCTCCATGCACATGATGTTTCGATCGTGCTGATCGAGCATCAATAATATGCATAACTGATCATGAAAACGCGTTGACCATATAATTCGTTTTCCGAAATGATGAAGCGGAAATCGTCGATCGACGTGCGCGCGATCCCGCCTGCCCACCGCGACAAAACGGCGCGCGATAATCACGATGGGAGCGTCCGGCCGCAGGCAAGCCGAGCACGATACAGCCAGCCTTTCGAAAGGTAAGGCAAGCCCGCCTCGACCCAAAGCCACGCCCAGTTTCATCAACCTCAATTCGCCCCGGACCGTGAACCCGAGACATTCCGCGATTTTCGTCGCGCTCGCCGCCGCCGCGCTGTTCGGCGCCGCGACACCGCTCGCCAAGGCGCTAATCGGTGCAATGTCGCCGTTCATGGTTGCCGGCCTCTTCTATTTCGGCAGCGGCGTCGGGCTCGGTATCGGGATTCTGCTGCGCGGTTGGCACAGCCGTCGCGCATCGGCCGCGGACGCCGCGCCGTTGCATCGTGCCGATCTGCTGTGGCTGGCCGGTGCGATCGCGGCGGGCGGCGTGGCCGGCCCCGCTTTGCTGATGCTCGGGCTGTCGAGTACGCCGGCGGCGACGAGCGCGTTGCTGCTCAATCTCGAAGGCGTGTTGACGGCGGTGATCGCGTGGGTCGTGTTTCGCGAGAACGTGGATACGCAGGTGTTCCTCGGCATGGCGGCGATCGTCGCTGGCGGCACGCTGTTGTCGTGGACGCCAGGCCGGGCCGGCGTGCCGGTCGGCGCGCTGCTGATCGTCGCTGCGTGCCTGTGCTGGGCGGTCGACAACAACCTGACCCGCAAGGTGGCCGCGAACGACGCGATGGTGATCGCCTGCATGAAAGGGCTGATCGCGGGGCCGGTGAACATCGGCATCGCGCTGGCGGCCGGCGCGACGCTACCTGCGTTACCGGTCACGGCCGCAGCGATGCTGACGGGGCTCGGCGGCTACGGGATCAGCCTCGTGTTGTTCGTGGTCGCGCTGCGTCATCTCGGCAGCGCGCGCACCGGCGCATATTTTTCGGTCGCCCCGCTATTCGGAGTTGCACTGTCGCTGCTGATCTGGCCCGCGCTGCCGCCCGCGACGTTCTGGATCGCGGCCGCGCTGATGGCGCTCGGCCTCTGGCTGCACGTGCGCGAACGGCACGAACACACGCATGCGCACGAGCGACTCGAGCATACGCATCGGCATCGGCACGACGACCATCACCAGCACATGCACGACTTTCCGTATGACGGCGATGAACCGCACGCGCATCCGCACGTGCATCTGCCGATCACGCACAGCCACGCGCATTTTCCGGACATTCATCACCGGCATCGACATTGACGGTGTCGTGAGCGACGCGTGCCTTGCGTCGCAAGGTGACCGTTTATGGGAAGCGGGAAAAGCCGGTCATCGGTTCGGTAATGTCGGTTGCCGACATGTTGCCGAAGCACCGCTGGCATTTGTGTGCCGCAAGCCGTGAGTTGCCGCTCAGGTTGGAGGAGCGCAACGCGTGCCGGATCATCCAACCGTCGTTGCGCCGAATGGAAGTGATCCGCGGTTTTTTCGCGGAAGCCGAATGTGGCGTCGAAGTCGCGTAACGGCACGTTCGCGCTCGCCATGCCGGTCAACGCGGCTTTTCCGGCCGGCGATGCGACGAAACGGATATCGGCCCGCCCGTTGCCGCGACACCCGTCACGTACGAGGAAAGCAGAAACCGAAATCCTCGCAGCCCGGACATCCGGGTGCGGGCCCGGGCGGCACGCCGAGCGATGCGGCCACTTCCTGCGCGAGGAATTTCTTCCAGCGCAGATGAGCGACGTTGCGCGCGGCGAGCGTGGGGAAAAAGCGCGCGAGCATCGCGGACACCGCGTCGCGTCCGTCGAGCCCGAGGTCGCGCCACAGATGATCGGGGCGCAGACACGCATGCGCGATGATCGTGGCGAGGCAGTCGGCATCGTCGCGGGCGACGGCGGGATTCGCTTCGTCCATCAGTCGCGCATGCAGCGTCGCGACGAATGCCGAGTGCGTGGCCGGCAACGGTAGCGGTGCGACCGCCGACGTGAGTGCAATGGTGTCGACGGATCGCAGATGCGGAAACTGTCGGGTCAGCAGGCCGGCGAACTGGCCGGGAGGCAAGCCCAGCAGCGAGAGTTCGTTGCGCCCGGCGCGTGCCGTAACGAGGGTGCCGAACAGCTGCGCATCGGGCACGTCGGCGTTGGCCGCCGCGAAATGCAGCGACTGCAACGCCTCTTCATACGCGTGATCGGCCGAAGCGGTCATCGCCAGCCTCCGGACGAGAACCGGATCGCACGCATGCGAGGGGCACAACGAATCGCCATCGCGATCGTCACGCGATCACTCGACGCCGACGATCACGCTCGATGCCTTGAAGATCGCGGAGGCAGCGGTGCCGCTTGCGAGACCGAGACGTTCGACGCTGTCGTTGGTGACGATCGCGACGATTTCCGCGCCGCCCGCGGCCTTGATCACCACTTCCGAATTGACCGCGCCCTTCGCGATCGACGCGACGGTGCCCGCGACGCAGTTGCGGGCCGACACCTTGCTGCTGTCGACGTCGACCATCACGATGACCGACGATGCCTTGACGAGCGCAAACGCCTTCGTACCGGCCGCGAGGCCCAGCGATGCCGCGCTGCCGTGGGTGATCACCGCGACGATCTCGAGGCCGTCCTGCGTGCGCAGCGTGATTTCGTCGTTGACGGCACCGGGTTTGACGGCGCCGATCTGGCCGGCGAATTGGTTGCGGGCGCTGGTTCGCATGATGACTCTCCGGGTGGATGCCGCGGCCGGGCCGGCCGCGGTAGCAGATGAATGGAAATGCATCGGCCAGTGTACCGTCAACGCAGGCACTGCGAATGCGATGGTGCGAATCGGTAAAACGCGTCGCCGCAGGGCGTGTCGTCACGCAGGCGTCATATCCCGACCGCGACGGTGCTACGGCGTCGACTGGGCGGCCGCGGGTGTCGAGGCCGCAGAGCCGGCGTCCGCGGCGGCTGCCGCACCGTCGCCGTCCCATCCACCGCCGAGCGCGAGAAAGAGCCGCACCTGGTCGGCCGCGACCTGACCTTCGGCCGCCGCGACCTGCGCCCGCACACTCGTCAACGTGCGCGTCGCGTCGAGATCGGAAATGAACGATTCGCGGCCGGCCGCATAGAGACGATGGGTTTCGTCGGCGGAATTGCGGGCCGACTCGTACGCGGTGCGCAGCGCATCGGTGCGCTGCACGTCGGCCGCGTAGGTCGCAAGGCTCGACTGCGTTTCGCGCAGCGCATTCAGCACGACGCCGTCGAAGTGCGCGAGTGCGCCGCCCGTCGCGGCTTCGGCTTCGCGCACGCGCGCACGCTGGCCGTTGACCGGGAACGACCAGCTGATCAGCGGACCGAACGACCAGCGATTCGTGGTGGACGAGAACAAGTCGGCGGCGACGCCGACCGAGCCGGCCGACGCACCGATGCTGACCGATGGGTACAGCGCGGCGGTCGCCACGCCGATCCGCGCGGTCGCGGCGGCGAGCTGCCGCTCGGCCTCGCGCACGTCGGGGCGGCGGCGCAGCAGCGCGGCGCCGTCGCCGATCGGAATCGGCTGACGCAGCTTCGGCAGGCGTTCGCACTCGGCGGCGGCTTTCGGCAGGTCGGCCGGCGCGCGCGCGAGCAGCGCGGCGAGCTGGTACTGCGCGACCTTGCGGCGGCCTTCGAAGCGCGGAATGTCGGCGGAGAGCGTGCGCACCTGCGTGACGCCGCGGGTCACGTCGGTCTGGTTGCCGCGTCCGGCATCGCGCAGCCGTTGCGACAGTTTCACGCGCTGCTGCTGCAGCGCGAGCGACTGCTTCGCGATCGCCAGTTCGTCGCCGGCCGAGCACGCTTCGACGTACGCGCGCACGACGTCGGCCACGACGGTGATGCGCGCCAGGTCGCCGGCCGCCTTGACGGCCTCGCTGTCCGCGCGCGCGGCTTCGACGCCGCGCCGCAGCTTGCCGAACAGGTCGAGCTCGTACGACACGTTGATGCCGACCGTGCCTTCGTTGACGACCGGCAGCTTGTTTTCGAGCAGGTATTGCTCGGCCGATTCCTGCGCGCGCTGCACGGCCGCTTCCGCGCTGCCCGAGAAGCCGCCCTGTTCGTTCGCGACGACCAGCGCCGCGCGCGAGCGGGCGAGGTTGGCCGCGGCGACGCGCAGGTCGGTGTTCGACTTCAGCGCATCGCGCACGAGCCCGTCGAGTACCGGGTCGTCGTACAGCTGCCACCAGTTGCCGGGCACCGCGTCGCGCGACACCAGCGCGCCGTTCGCGTCGTCGAGCGCATGGTTCGCCAGCGGCGCATTGACGTACGCGTGCTGCGGCAACTTGTAGTCGGGGCCGACCGACTTGCACGCACCGAGTGCGAGTGCAAGCGGAGCGAGCGTCGCCGCGATGCGCAGACCGTGCCGCTTCATTGCGATGCTCCCGCGGCGCTCGCGGCCGTACCGGACGCAGCGGGAACCGGCGCGGCCGCCGATGCGGTGCTGGCGCCAGCCGGCTTCGCGTCGTTGCGGCGCGCGTCGGCGCCGCGCATCGACACGGTCGCGGTGCGGCCCGCGATCATCCGGAAATCGTCGGGCACCTCGTCGAGCACGACGCGCACCGGCACGCGCTGCGCGAGCCGCACCCAGCTGAACGCCGGGTTCACGTTCGGCAGCAGGTTCGCGCCCTGCGTGCGGTCGCGATCCTCGATCGCGGCGACGATGCTCTGCACGTGGCCGCGCAGCGCATGCGGCTCGCCCATCACGATGATGTCGACCGGCTGCCCGATATGGATGCCGCGCAGCTTGGTTTCCTCGAAGTAGCCGTCGACGCGGAACGAGTTGCGGTCGACCACCGACAGCACCGCGCGGCCGGCCGGCACGTATTCGCCGACGCGGGGGGCGCGGTCGTTCAGGTAGCCGTCCACGGGGCTGACGATCGTCGTGCGCTGCAGGTTCAGCTTCGCGGTGTCGAGCGACACCTGCGCATCGGCGACGCTGGCTTCGCCCTGCTCGACGCGCGTGCGGCTTTCCTCGACCTGTTCGCTCGCGACCAGGTTGCCGAGCTGGAGGTTGCGCGCGTATTCGCGCTTCGCCTGCGCCAGCGTCGCGCGACGCTGCGCGAGCGTCGCTTCGGCGAGCCGCTCCGCGAGCGTGTAGCGCGCCTGGTCGATCACGAACAGCACCTGGCCGCGCTTGACCTCCTGGTTGTCGGCCACCTGCACCGACGTGATGAGGCCTGATACGTCCGGCGCGACCTGGATCACGTCGGCGCGCACGTGCCCGTCGCGCGTCCACGGCGAGAACATGTAGTAGTTGATGATGCGCCACAGCACGAGGCCGGCCACGATGACGACGATCAGGGTGAGCAGGACTTGCCCTGCCGAGAGCCAGGTTTTTTTCACGTTAGGTAGCCACGAGTTGGTGGGACACGATCACGACGGCGGCCAGCACGAATACATAGATGCCGAGGTCGAAGATCGAACGGTGCCAGACGAGGCGGTAGAAGCCGACGCGCTCGAGCACCGCGCGCACGACGATGTTGATCAGGTATGCGATCAGCATCAGCACGAGCGGGGCCGGCACGAACACGCCGAAGATATCGATTTCGCCGATCATGGTCGCGGTCGGAATGACAAGGTGGAAAGCCGGCTCATGCGCGCGCTCCGTCCGGCGCCTGCGGCGCTTGCGCGGCCGCGGCCGGATACAGCGACAGGCGCAGGCCGACGAGCGCATGCAGCGTGTCGCGCAGCCGGCGATGCGTGGCCGGCACCGCGGGCGCGGCCGCGCCGTCTGCCGGCGCGGCGCCCGGCAGGTTGCGGCCGGCCACGCGCCGCAGCGCGTCGTCGATCGTCGCGAGCAGCGCGGGCGGCACGGGCTGGCGCGCGTTCGCGGCCGCGCAGCGGGTGTAGTGATCGGTGACGCCGGCCAGCACGCGATCGATCGCGTCGGGCACGTCGCCCGACAGCCTGCGACGCGAGCGGCGCAGATCGAGCGCGTTCAGTGCGATGCGCAGGTCGCGGAAGCTTTCGATCGACGGGTGGCGGTGGTCGTCGGACGCGCCGAGGCGCGGCAGCAGTTGCGTGACGCGATCGAGCATCCGCGATGCGTGGTTGCGCTGATCGTCGAGCGGCTGCGTCGACGCGGAGCGCGCGACGTCCTCCCAGCCCGAGCGCAGCAGGCGCCGCACCGCGAGTTCGGCGCCGAACGGCCGCGTCGCGCGCGTCCACACGTACGCGAACAGCAGCCCGGCAACGCCCGCGAGGTTGCTGTTCAGGAACACGAAGAAATCGGCCTCGTACGCACTCTGGATGCTGATGAAGGTGGCCGTGTTCACCGCGACGAGCATCGTCACCATGTTGAACTGCGGGCGCGGCAGCAGCGTGCCGATCAGGATGAACGGGCCCGCGAACATCAGCACGAGCATCGCGAAATCGTGCACGTGCGGCAGCACGACGAACAGGTACAGGCCCGCGAACACGACGCTCGCGGTGGTCGACAGGAAGAACTTGAACACCAGCGGCGCAGGCTCGTCGAGCGCGGCGAAGAAGCTGCACGACACGGCCACGAGCGTGACGGCGGCCGCGCCGTCGTGCCAGCCGGACGAGATCCACAGCCAGCACGCGAACACGATCGCGAACACGACGGTCAGCGTCGAGAACAGCATCATCCCGCGATCAAAGAAGCGTTCGGTGCCGCCGAGCCGCCAGTGCCGGTAGCGCGGCTGCCACACGCCCGACTCGTTCGCGATCAATGCGCGCAGCGAACGGCAGTCCTGCCAGATGTCGATGACCTGGCGCAGCCGCCACAGCGCATTCGACAGCAGCGCGCCGTCCCAGCTCGCCAGTGCGCTGTCGGGCGGCTGCAGCGCGGCGATGCGCTCGCGCAGGTCGTCCGCGACCGGATCGTGCGCCATGTCACCGTCGGTGCCGGTCTTCACCGCCGGCAGCGGCGCGTCGAACCACTTCGCGGCGTCGGCCAGCAGCGCGTCGAGTGCGGGCGGGCGCACGTGCAGGTCGCGCATCAGCGCGATCAGCGGATCGGCGAGCGACGACATCAGCGGCAGGAACAGCTGCATCCGGCCCGCGAGCGCCTGCGCGCGGGCCAGCACGCGCGGATGCGCATGGTCGTAGCCCAGCTGGCTCAGCAGGAACTCGAGGCCGGTGATGGTCGCGGCGAGCCGCTGCCGGCATGCGGACAGCGCCTTGCCGGCCAGGTGCCCGGACAGCGTTTCGCGGCCGTAGAACGCGGCGTCCTTGAACCACGCGTCGGTGCGCTCGATCAGCGTCGGCGCGAGCCGGTTCGGGAACACGGCGCTGCCGACCACGCTCGCGCACACGATGCCGAGCACGATTTCCTCGGTGCGCGCGATCGCGACGTCGAAGATGGTGGACGGATCGGTGACGGTGGGCAGCGCGACCAGCGGCATCGTATAGCCGGCGAGCATGAAGACGTAGCTGCGCGCGGTGCGGTCGGAGATCGCGAGGTACAGCAGCGTGCCGCACCAGGTCGCGACGATGATGCTGAACAGGAGCGGCGTCTCGACGAACGGCGGCACGAAGAAGATCGCGGCGGCCGCCCCGAGCGCGGTACCGAGCGCGCGGTACAGCGCCTTCGAGCGCGTCGCGCCGACGAACGGGTTCGACACGATGTAGACGCTCGCCATCGCCCAGTACGGGCGCGGCAACTGGAAATACAGGCCGAGGTACAGCGCCAGCATCGACGCGGCGAACGTCTTGCCCGAGAACAGCCAGTCGCGGAGGCTCGGATAGGTCATGACGCGGAATCGGCGGAGTGGGGCGGGCGCGACGCCGGCGGATGCGGGTCGGCTGCGTTGAACGCGTTCAGCACGCGCAGCGTGGCTTCGAGATCGGCGCGCGACACACCCTTGAGCACCTGGGCGCGCAGCGCGCGCAGGTCGTCCTCCATCTGCGCGGTAATCGCGCGGCCGGCAGCCGTCAGCGAGATCGTCTTCGCGCGGCGATCGTGCGGGTCCTCGTCGCGGCGTGCGAGGCCGGCCGCGCACAATTGATCGAGCAGGCGCACGAGCGACGGCCCTTCGATGCCGACGTGCTCGGCGAGCGTGCCTTGCCGCACGCCTTCGCCGAGGCGTCCGGCGATCAGCAGCGGCGTCGCGCAGGCCTCGGACACGTTGTACGCGGTCAGTACGCCGTCGCTGGTGCGGCGCCACTTGCGCGCGGTGAGCACGAGCAGGCTGCTGACGGCGAGGCGGAGGTCGTGCAGATTGGTCATGGGCGAGATGATAGGGGCAAAAACATTCGATAGCAAACTATCGTTTTTGTCACCCGGATGACACGTCGCATGCGGCCCGGCCCGTCTGAAGCAATTTAGGTGGCGTGTCGTCCGGGGTCAAGCGGCAAGGCCCGCGGCCGCGAACCGCGCACGTTCGGCGGGCCGACTATATTGAATAGTCAGACGAGAACCGTCCGGCAGCACGGCGCCTGCCCGCGCGCGTTAAGCAAATTCGAAGCCCCGGTTCGGGAAAGCCGACTTCGCGAAGCCGCGCGTGGCGTGCATATTCAGGGTCATTGCAAGCGCACCGGAGACCGACGTGCCGACCTCATCCCCGCAGCCTGCCGCCCCCGCGTCGCTCGACGCGTGGCTCGGCAAGACCGAAACGCTTGGCGACGACATCACCGCGTTCCCGCTGAACGCGCTGGCCGCCACGCTCGACCGCCCGTCGCCCGGCGACGTCGTGCCGCCGATGTGGCACTGGCTCTACTTCCTGCCGGTCGCGCCGCTGGCCGAGGTCGGCCCCGACGGCCACCCGAAGCGCGGCGGCTTCCTGCCGCCGGTGCCGCTGCCGCGCCGCATGTGGGCCGGCGGCCGTTTGACGTTCCATGCACCGCTGCACGCCGGGCAGCGCGCGACGCGCGAATCGACGATCGCGAACATCGAGGACAAGACCGGTCGCAGCGGCCGGCTCGTGTTCGTGACGGTGCAGCACCGGATCGAAGCCGGCGGCGCGCTGTGCGTCGAGGAGGAGCACGACATCGTTTATCGGGACGCGCCGCAGCCGGGTGCGCCCGCACCGAAGCCGGTCGCGCCGCCTGCCGGCGAAGCGTGGTCGCGCACGGTCACGGCCGACGCGGTGATGCTGTTCCGCTATTCGGCGCTGACCTTCAACGGCCATCGCATTCACTACGACCGCAGCTACGTGACGCAGGAAGAAGGCTATCCGGGGCTCGTCGTGCACGGCCCGCTGATCGCGACGCTGCTCGTCGATCTCGTGCACCGCGAACGGCCGGACGCGACGCTCGCGAGCTTCGCGTTTCGCGCGGTGCGCCCGACCTTCGACGGGCAGCCGTTCACGCTGTGCGGCAAGCCGTCGGACGACGGCCGCACGATCGAGCTGTGGGCGAAGGACCGCGACGGCTGGTTGACGATGCAGGCCACCGCGACCCTCGCATGACGCGCTCCTTTTCCTTTCTTCCTTCATCGACGACGGACATGCAGACGACGCTACACGACCCGTACCAGGACATCCGCGAAGCGGTGCGCGACCTGTGCAGCCAGTTTCCCGGCGAGTATTTCCGCCAGATCGACGACGCGCGCGGCTATCCCGACGCGTTCGTCGACGCGCTGACCAAGGCCGGCTGGCTCGCCGCGCTGATTCCGCAGGAATACGGCGGCTCGGGGCTGGGCCTCACCGAGGCGTCGATCATCATGGAGGAGATCAACCGCGCGGGCGGCAACTCCGGCGCGTGCCACGGGCAGATGTACAACATGGGCACGCTGCTGCGCCACGGTTCGGCCGAACAGAAGCGCGCGTATCTGCCGAAGATCGCGAGTGGCGAGCTGCGCCTGCAGTCGATGGCCGTGACCGAGCCGACCACCGGCACCGACACGACGAAGATCAAGACGACCGCCGAGCGGCGCGGCGATCGTTACGTGATCAACGGGCAGAAGGTATGGATCTCGCGCGTGCAGCATTCGGACCTGATGATCCTGCTCGCGCGCACGACGCCGCTCGCCGACGTGAAGAAAAAGTCCGAAGGGATGTCGATCTTCGTCGTCGACCTGCACGACGCCATCGGTCACGGGCTGACGGTGCGGCCAATTCCGAACATGGTCAATCACGAGACCAACGAGCTGTTCTTCGACAATCTCGAGATTCCGGCCGAGAACGTGATCGGCGAGGAGGGGCAGGGCTTCAAGTACATCCTCGACGGGCTGAACGCGGAGCGCACGCTGATCGCGGCCGAATGCATCGGCGACGGCTACTGGTTCATCGACAAGGTGTCGCAGTACGTGAAGGAGCGCGTCGTGTTCGGTCGCCCGATCGGGCAGAACCAGGGCGTGCAGTTTCCGATCGCGCGCGCGTTCGTGAACGTCGAAGCCGCGAGCCTGATGCGTTTCGACGCCGCGCGCCGGTTCGATGCGCACGCGCCGTGCGGCGCGCAGGCGAACATGGCGAAGCTGCTCGCGGCCGACGCGTCGTGGGAGGCCGCGAACGCATGCCTGCAATTCCACGGCGGCTTCGGCTTCGCATGCGAATACGACGTCGAGCGCAAGTTTCGCGAGACGCGGCTGTACCAGGTCGCGCCGATCTCGACCAACCTGATCCTGGCCTACGTCGCGGAGCACATCCTCGACCTGCCGCGCTCGTTCTGACGGAGGCCGACGATGCGACCCCTCGACGGCATCAAGGTGATCACCCTCGAACATGCGATCGCGGCGCCGTTCTGCACGCGCCAGCTCGCCGATCTCGGCGCGCGCGTGATCAAGATCGAACGGCCCGGCAGCGGCGATTTCGCGCGCGGCTACGACGAACGCGTGCACGGGCTGTCGTCGCACTTCGTGTGGGTGAACCGCTCGAAGGAGAGCCTGACGCTCGACGTCAAGCAGCCCGATGCGGCCGCCGTGCTCGACGCGCTGCTCGCGGATGCCGACGTGCTCGTGCAGAATCTCGCGCCCGGCGCGGCCGAGCGGCTCGGCCTCGACTACGACGCGTTGAAGCACACGCATCCGCGCCTGATCGTCTGCGACATCTCGGGTTACGGCGGCGACGGCCCGTATCGCGACCGCAAGGCCTACGACCTGCTGATCCAGAGCGAAGCCGGGTTCCTGTCGATCACGGGTTCGGCCGGGCAACCGGCGAAGGCCGGCTGCTCGATCGCGGACATCGCGGCCGGCATGTACGCGTACACCAGCATCCTGAGCGCGCTGCTGATGCGCGGCCGCACCGGTGAAGGTTGCCGGATCGACGTGTCGATGCTGGAGAGCATGGTCGAGTGGATGGGCTACCCGCTCTACTACGCGATCGACGGCCAAAGCCCGCCCGCGCCGTCGGGCGCGTCGCACGCGACGATCTGCCCGTACGGGCCGTTCCCGGCCGGCGACGGCAAGACTGTGATGCTCGGGCTGCAGAACGAGCGCGAATGGAAGCTGTTCTGCGAGCAGGTGCTGCGGCAGCCGGCGCTGGCCGACGATCCGCGTTTCAATGCGAATTCGAAACGGCATGCGGCGCGCGACGTGGTGGATGCGCTGATCGTCGATGCATTTGCGACGCTGACGGCCGCCGACGTGATGCAGCGGCTCGACGCGGCCGGTATCGCGAACGCACGGATGAACACGCTCGACGACGTATGGCGGCACCCGCAATTGCAGGCGCGGGAGCGCTGGCGCAGCGTCGACACGGCCGCGGGCCCGGTGCCCGCGCTGTTGCCGCCGGGGCTGCCCGCCGGCGTCGAGCCGCGCATGGATGCGGTGCCGGCGCTCGGCCAGCATACCGATGCGATCCTCGCCGAACTCGGCTACGACCGCGCGCGGATCGCCGCGCTGCGCGCGAACGGCACGATCTGATTCCGCTTTCACGACGACGATGACCAACACGATTCCCGCCACTGCCTCCGCCTGCGCCCGTTCGTGGCTCTTCGTTCCCGGCAATCGGCCGGAGCGCTTCGAGAAGGCGCGCGCGGCCGGCGCCGACGCGGTGATCGTGGATCTCGAGGACGCAGTGCCGCCGGACGGCAAGCCGGCGGCGCGCGACGCGGTCGTCGCGCGGCTCGATGCCGCGCGGCCCGTGTGGGTGCGTGTGAATGCGGTCGATACCGCGTGGTTCGCCGACGACCTCGCCGCGATCGCCGCGCATCCGGGCACGGCCGGCGTGATGCTGCCGAAATGCGAGACGCGTGCGCAGCTCGATGCCGTGCTCGCGCACGCGCACGGCGCGCTCGAACTGCTGCCGATCGTCGAGACGGCGGCCGGCATCGCGGGGCTCGATCAGGTGTGTGCCGCGCCGCGCGTCGTGCGCGTGGCGTTCGGTACGCTCGATTTCCAGGTCGATCTCGGCATCGACGGCGACGGGGAAGAGCTGAACGCATTCCGCTCGCGGATCGTGCTCGCGTCGCGGCTGGCCGGTATTGCGCCGCCGGTCGACGGCGTGTCGACGATCATCGACGATCCCGCCGCGATCGAACGGCATGCGCGCCACGCGCGGCGGTTCGGCTTCGGCGGAAAACTGTGCATTCACCCGAAGCAGCTCGACGCGGTGCATCGCGCGTATGCGTGGACCGACGCGGAGCAGGCGTGGGCGCGGCGCGTGCTCGATGCCGTCGACGCGAGCGGCGGCGCGGCGGTCGCGCTCGACGGCAGGATGGTCGACATGCCGGTGATCCTGAAGGCACGGCGCATTCTGCGCGGGTAGCCGCTCCCGCGACATTCCTCCGAACAATCGAAGTGCCGCGCCGGCGTCCGTGCGGGCACGCCGATTGCATCGTCCGATTCGACCCGCAACGTCCTGCTTTCGCGCGCGCGATTGCACTAGGACAATATTTTCAGGGTGTCTTTCTGAGCGACCATGCGGAAGCCACGACGGAGACATCGAGATGGGACGGACCGAGGTATCGGCAGGCTGGCGCGACGCGCTCGGCGCGGTGCACGGCATCGAGTCGAAATACAAGCGGCTCGTGAAGGCGATCGCCAGCGACATCGAGAACGGCGCGCTCGCGCCGGGCGCCCGGCTCGCGCCGCAGCGCGACGTCGCATCGAGCCTCGGCGTCAGCGTGCAGACCGTCACCAACGCGTACAAGGAACTGGAGCGCCAGGGGCTGATCCGCTGCGAGGTCGGCCGCGGCAGCTTCGTGGCCGCGCGCGTGACCGAATCGATGTCGAACTACATCCTCGATACGACCGAGCGCGAACTGGTCGACTTCTCGATCGCCCGCATCGTGCACACGCCCGAGCACGATGCCGCGTGGCGCAGCGTGTGCACGGCGCTGGCCGGCACCGACGATCAGCCGTGGATTCGCTCGTTCCGGCCGATCGCCGGGCTCGACGCGCATCGCGACGCCGGCGCCGCATGGCTCGCGTCGCTGAACATGCCGGTGCACCGCGAATCATTGCTGGTCACGAACGGCGCGGCGCATGGCATCTTTCTCGCGCTCGCGTCGATCGTCGGGCCGGGCGACACCGTGTTGTGCGAGAGCCTGACCGATCACGGCGTGATCGGCTCCGCGAACGTGCTCGGGTTTACGCTGAAGGGGCTCGAGATGGACGAGCACGGCATCCGTCCCGAACATTTCGAGGAGATGTGCGACAGCGAACGGATCAGTGCGCTCGTCTGCACGCCGACCCTCAATAACCCAACCGTGTCGCTGATGCCCGAGTCGCGGCGGCGCTCGATCGCGCGCATCGCGACGCGCTACGGCGTGTACGTGATCGAGGACGACGTGTACGGCCCGCTGCCCGAGAAGACGGGCACGCCGATCGCCAGCCTGATCCCGGAGCTCGGCTTCTACTGCACGAGCATGACGAAATCGGTGCTGACCGGATTGCGCACCGGCTATCTTGCGATGCCGCGGCGGCTCGCGTTGCGCGTCGAGAGCGTGCTGCGCGTGAGCAGCTGGATGGCGACGTCGCCGATCGCGGAGATCGCGACGCGCTGGATCGCCGACGGCACCGCGCGGCGGCTCGTCGAACTGCAGCGCCAGCGGCTCGCGGTGCGTCAGGAGATGGTGAAGGCCGCGCTGGGGCCGTATGTGCTCGGTGCGCACCCGAACGCGCTGTCGGCCTGGCTGCGCGTGCCCGACTACTGGCAGGCAGAGCGGATCGTGCGCGAACTGCGCACCCGCAAGATCGCGGTGACGTCGCCCGATCCGTTTCTCGTCGGCGGCACGGAGCGGCCGAACGCGGTACGCGTGTGCATCGGCGCCGAAACCTCCGATGCCGCGTGCAACGCGGCGCTCGAGACGATCGCGGGCGTGTTCGAACAGTATCCGCACCTGAACGATTTCCACTGAACCGGCGGCGCCGCCGCGATGTCGCGCGCAATGTATCAGGACATTCGAAAG
>NZ_BCPP01000016.1:0-19881 GCF_016586125.1 Burkholderia sp. E168m23 | reverse complement strand
ATTCGTGCAGGTGGCCAGGGCGCGCGGCGAAAGCGCGCTGTACATCGCGTGCGTCGAGATGCTGCCGAACATGATCCACCCAATGCTGGCGGATACCGGGCTGCGCTTCACGTTCGTCGTGCTGCTGCTGAGCGGCCTGAGCTTTCTCGGGCTCGGCGTGCAGCCGCCGTATGCGGACCTCGGTTCGCTCGTGCGCGAGAACATCGCGAGCCTCGGCGACGGCTCGGCCGTCGCGATCATTCCCGCGGTCGCGATCGCGATCCTGACGGTGGGCGTCAACCTGATGATCGACGGCCTGCCGCATCGCGGCCGCCGCAAGGGCGCGGCCGGCGCCGCCGGAGGACACTGATGCGACACGAATCGAACCCGCTCGTCGAGGTGCGCGGGCTGCGCGTGGTCGGCGGCCGGCCGGGCGGCGAGGAAACGACGATCGTCCACGGCGTCGACTTCGACATCGGGCGCGGCGAGGTGCTCGCGCTGATCGGCGAATCGGGCTCCGGCAAGACGACGATCGCGTTGTCGCTGATGGGCCATGCGCGTACCGGATGCCGGATCGCCGGCGGCTCGGTGAAGCTCGACGGCACCGACGTGTGCACGCTTTCGGCTGCGGCGCTGACCGCGCTGCGCGGCCGCAAGGTCGCGTATATCGCGCAGAGCGCCGCCGCCGCGTTCAACCCGTCGCGCACGATTCTCGACCAGGTGATCGAGGCCGCGCTGATCCACAAGACGATGACGAAGCGCGACGCGCAGGCGAAGGCGATCGAGCTGTTTCGCGCGCTCGCGCTGCCGGAGCCGGAGACGATCGGCAAGCGCTATCCGCACCAGGTATCGGGCGGTCAACTGCAGCGGCTGATGGCCGCGATGGCGCTGATCACCGATCCGGAGCTGGTGATTCTCGACGAGCCGACCACCGCGCTCGACGTGACCACGCAGATCGACGTGCTGCAGGCGTTCAAGAGCGTGATCCAGCGCTACGGGATGAGTGCGGTGTACGTGTCGCACGACCTGGCCGTGGTCGCGCAGATGGCCGACCGGATCGTCGTGCTGAGCGACGGCGTGATCCGCGAGGCGGGCGCGACCGAACAGATCCTGCATGCGCCGGCGCACCCGTACACGCAGAGCCTGATCGCGGCGGTCACGCCGAACGATGCCGAACGCGACACGCAAGCGCAGGCACGCGAGCCGGCCGCGCCGGCGCCGCTGCTCGACGTGCGCGGCGCGATCGCCGGCTACGGCGGCCGCGCCGCGAACGGCTGGCCCGCGAAAGTGATCCTGCATGAAGTCGACCTGCGCATCGGGCGCGGGCAGACGGTCGGCGTGATCGGCGAATCGGGCTCCGGCAAGACGACGCTCGCGAAGGTGATCGCGGGCCTCGTGCCGGCGACCGGCGGCGCGATCCTGCTCGACGGCGAGCCGCTCGCGCGCGATATCGGCAAACGGACGAAGGAGCAGCATCGCCGCGTGCAGATCGTGTTCCAGAACGCCGATACCGCGCTCAACCCGGTGCATACCGTCGAGCGCACGCTCGCGCGGCCGCTGGCGTTCTATCACGGGATCAAGGGCGCGCGTGCACGCCAGCGCGTCGCGGAACTGCTCGAGCTCGTGCGGCTGCCGCCGGCGGTGGCGTCGCGGCGTACCGGCGAACTGTCGGGCGGGCAGAAGCAGCGCGTGAACCTCGCGCGCGCGCTCGCGGCCGAGCCCGACCTGATCCTGTGCGACGAGGTCACGTCGGCGCTCGACACCGTCGTCGGCGCCGCGATCATCGAGCTGCTGCGCGACCTGCAGGCGAAGCTCGGCGTGTCGTACGTGTTCATCACGCACGACATCGCGAAGGTGCGCGCGATCAGCGACGACATCGTCGTGCTGTATGCGGGCCGCCGCGTGGAGACGGGCAGTCGCGACGCGCTGTGCGCGCCGCCTTATCACCCGTATTCGCACTTGCTGGTGTCGTCCGCGCCGGAACTGCGCGCGGGCTGGCTCGACGATGCGGCCGAGCGTTGCCACCGGCCGCTGGTGCCGATCGGCGAGCGCGAGCACGAGGACGAGCTGTGTCCGTTCCTGTCGCGCTGCGCGATGCGGGTGGACGGCGTGTGCAACCGGACGGCCCCGTCGCTGCGCACGCTCGGCAACGGCGCGCAGGTGCTGTGCCATCGCAGCGAGGAGGATCTCGCGAGTTTCCAGGCGGAGCCGGTGCCGGCCGGCGTCACGCCGGTGCAACCGTAGTGCGTGGCGCGCGAACCGTTCATCGCGCGGTGCGGTGAACGGGCCGCCGCATAGTCTGCTGCGGCGGTCGCGCAAAACGGCGATTTGTACGCGTGCCGCGCGCGAATACGCGGCAACTGCGGTTTTTGACGGTGATTAAATGATTCTCATTGAACGGTCGCCGATCGTCGTTGCAGGCATGCAAAAGAAGGATCCGATGAAACTGGAATCGTACTGGCTGGATACCCGCCCCGCGTTTCGCGACGGCAGCGTTGGGCCCGTCGAGGGGCGGGCCGATGTGGTCGTGATCGGTGGCGGTTTCACCGGCTTGTCGGCGGCGCTCGCGCTCGCGCAGCGCGGCGTCTCGGTGGTCGTGCTCGAAGCCGCGCAAGTCGCCGGCGAAGCGTCCGGCCGCAACGGCGGCCAGTGCAATACGGGCGTCGCGCAGGACTACGCGTCGCTGGCCGCGCGCATCGGCGCCGAGCCCGCGAAGCAGTTCTATCGCGCCTACGAAAGCGCGGTGAAGAGCGTCGAGACGATCGTGACCGAACAGGCGATCGATTGCGATTTCCGGCGGGCGGGCAAGCTGAAGCTCGCCGCGAAACCGCAGCATTTCGCGGGGCTCGAAAAGACCTTCGACGCGTTGCGGCGCGACGTCGATCCCGATATCGAACTGATCGAGCCGTCGCGAATCCGCGATGAAATCGCGTCCGACGGTTTCTACGGCGGGCTCCTGCAGCGCAACGGCGCGCAGATGCACATGGGCAAGTTCGGCGTCGGCCTCGCGCAAGCGGCCGTGCGGGCCGGCGCACGTGTGTACGAGCACGCGGCCGTCACGCAGCTCGACCGGCTCGACGGCGAGCGCCACCGAATTACCTGCGCCCGCGGCACGATCGTCGCCGACCGCGTGCTGGTCGCGACCGGTGCGTCGCAGCACGGGCCGTTCGCGTGGTTCCGGCGACGCATCGCGCCGGTCGGCAGCTTCATCGTCGTGACCGAGCCGCTGCCCGACGCGCAGTTGAACCGGCTGTTTCCGCATCGCCGTGCGTACGTGACGTCGCGCCAGATCGGCAACTACTTCCGCGTGACGCCCGACAACCGGCTGCTGTTCGGCGGACGCGCGCGTTTCGCGATGTCGAGCCCGCGCTCCGATGCGAAGAGCGGCGACATCCTGCGCGCCGGCATGGCCGGCTATTTCCCCGAGCTGGCCAACGTGCGCCTCGACTACTGCTGGGGCGGGCTGGTCGACATCACCGCCGACCGGCTGCCGCGCGCGGGCCAGCACGACGGACTCTATTACTCGATGGGCTACAGCGGCCACGGCGTGCAGATGTCGGTGCACATGGGCCGCGTGATGGCCGACGTGCTGTATGGCGCGGCCGCGTCGAACCCGTGGCGCGAGCTCGAATGGCCGGCGATACCGGGCCATTTCGGACACGCGTGGTTCCTGCCGCTCGTCGGCGCGTATTACCGGATGCAGGATTTCCTGCATTGAAGCGAGCGCGGGGAGAACTCGATATGACAGTGCAATTCGTTGGTTCGCCGCGTGTCGCGCGGCCCGTCTCGCCGGCGATCGGCGACGTGCTGCGCACGATCGACGCGTCGTTCGCGCAGCCGCTGAACCTCGACACGCTCGCGGCGGTGGCCGGCTTGAGCGTGTCGCGTTTCACCGCGCGCTTTCGCAGCGAAACCGGGCTGTCGCCGCACCGGTATCTGTGTCTCGTGCGGATACGGCGGGCGCAGGACCTGTTGCGCGCCGGTCTCGCGCCGTCGGTCGTCGCGACCGACGTCGGCTTCTTCGATCAGAGCCATCTGTGCCGGCATTTCCGGCGCGTGCTCGGCATCACGCCGCGCGATTACGTGGTTGCCCGAACCGGCGGCGCACCGGTACGAACACCGTCGACGCGCCTGCGCACCGAACGCCGCGAAGCGTCGTGCCACGCGGCGTAAGCGCACGCATGGACGACATGCCCCGCTGACGATTTTCCGGCCGGAGAGCCGGCGAACGACGATTTCCGATATCGCGTGACGGCGTTGAACCAGGCCGCCACGCACTGCACAGGAGCAGAAATGACCGCAGTTTTCGTGTTGCACCGGGCCGACGGCGCACCTTCTTCCACCGCATTCCGCAAGCAGGCGTTCGGCGCGAGCGATCCGTTCGCGTCGCATCGCGAGATCGCGTGGGAAGGCCCCGACGCGATGGCCGCGGGGCGTATCCGCTTCGCCGGCGAGCTGGACGTGTCGAGCTTTCCGCACATCGAAACTCTCGTCGTCGTCGAAGGCGAGCTGACGCTCGAAGCGGCCGGGGCCGCACCGCTGGTGGTCGGCCCGGGGCAAGGCGCCGTGATCGGTTGCGGCACCGCGCTGCGCATCGCGGCGCCATCGCCCGTGCTGCTGACGTTCTGCTCGGCAGCGTGCGCGACCCCGACGAAACAAGGCGTCTTTGCGCTGTACGCCGACGCGGATTTCAAGCCGTCCGCCACGCTGCCGGCCGAGGTGCTGCTCGGCCCCGCGCCGCAATGCCGCAGCGACAACGTGTTCACCGACGACGCAGCCGGATACTGCGCGGGCACGTGGGATTCGACGCCGTATCACCGGATCGTCCGGCCGCATCGCGCCAACGAGTTCATGTTCCTGCTGGACGGCGGCGTCCGCTTCGCGGCGCCCGACGGCAGCGTGCAGTCGGTCGGTGCCGGCGATGCGCTGTTCGTGCCGCGCGGCGCGTCGATCGGGTGGGAAAGCAGCGAACGCGTGGCGAAGTTCTACGTGATGCAGAACGTCAAACCTTCCACCGAACGAGACTGAGCATGTCCCCTCCGCTGCGTCATATCGAAACCTTGTCCACGCCGCCGGCCGCGGCCGACGTCGTCGTGATCGGCGGCGGCATCATCGGCGTCTTCACCGCCTACTATCTGGCCCGGCGCGGGCTGTCGGTCGCGCTCGTCGAGAAGGGGCGCATCGGCGCCGAACAGTCGAGCCGCAACTGGGGCTGGTGCCGGCAGCAGAACCGCGATGCGCGCGAGTTGCCGATGGCGAGCAAGAGCATTGATCTGTGGGAACGATTCGCCGCCGAATCCGGAGAAGACACGGGCTTTCATCGCTGCGGGCTGCTGTATCTCAGCAATGACGAAGCCGAGCTGTCCCGCTGGGCCAGCTGGGGCGAATTCGCGAAGACCGCGGGCGTGACCACGTACATGCTCGACAGCAAGCAGGCCGCCGAGCGCGGACGGGCGACCGGGCGGCAGTGGAAGGGCGGCGTCTTTTCGCCGACCGACGGTACGGCCGACCCCGGCAAGGCCGCGCCGGCCGTGGCCGCCGCGCTGATCAAGCTGGGCGGCAGCGTCCACCAGCACTGCGCGGCGCGCGGTATCGAGCTCGAAGGCGGCCGTGTCGCTGGCGTCGTCACGGAGGCCGGCGTCATCAAGACCCGGACGGCCGTGATGGCCGGCGGCGCATGGGCGTCGTCGTTCTGCCGCCAGCTCGGCATCCGCTTTCCGCAGGCGTCGATCCGTCAGTCGATCCTGAGCGTATCGCCCGTCGACACGCCGCTGCCGGGTGCGATGTACACGTCCGGCGTGTCCATCACGCGCCGCTGCGACGGACGCTATGCATTGGCGATCAGCGGCCGCGCGCGCGTGGACCCGACGCCGCAGTTCCTGCGCTTCGCGCCGCAATTCGTGCCGATGTTCGCGAAGCGCTGGCGCAACCTGCTGCCGGGCGGCCTCGAAGGCGTACGCGGCGGTCATGAAACGTTGAAGCGCTGGCGCCTCGATGCGCCGACGCCGATGGAAGCGGTGCGCATTCTCGATCCGAAGCCCGACATGTCGACGGTCGCCGAAACGTACCGCCGCGCGTCCGAACTGTTGCCTGAGCTGCGCGAGGCGACGATCACGCACGCATGGGCCGGCTTCGTCGACAGCACGCCGGACGGCGTGCCGGGCATTGGCGAAGTGCCGGGCGTGCCGGGGCTGATCCTCGCGGCGGGCTTCTCGGGGCACGGCTTCGGGATCGGCCCGGGCGCCGGGCACCTGATCGCCGATCTCGCGTCCGGTGCGGAGCCGTTCGTGGACCCGACGCCGTACCGGCCCGGCCGGTTCAGCGAGTCCGCCTGGGGCAAGGTCGCGGATTTCTAGCCGGGCGGCTGCGACGCGCTCCGGCCGCTGCCTCGGCCCATCGTGGCTTTCGCCGTGCGTCGGCGCACGGTATCGACTCAAGGACCCCTTGCAATGAATTCCCCTGTTGTTCACCTGATGCAAGCCGGAAGGCTCGATCGCTTCTTCATCGACGGCGAGTGGGTGCTGCCCGAAGGCGGCGAGCGGTTTGCCGTCATCAGCCCGTCCACCGAGGACACGCTGTGCGAGATCCCGCTCGGCAGCGCGCGCGACGCCGACCGCGCGGTGCAGGCCGCGCGCAATGCGTTCGACCGCTGGTCCGCGACGTCGCCGCAGGAACGCGCGGCGCTGCTCGACCGCATCCATGCGTTGATCCTGGAACGTGCCGAGCTGTTCGCCACGGCGCTCGCGCTGGAGATGGGCGCGCCGATCGGCTATGCACGCGGCGCGCACGTGCCGCTCGCGGCCGAACACATTCGCGTTGCACGCGACAACCTCGCGAGCTACCCGTTCGTCGAGCGGCGCGGGACGACCGCGATCGCCCGCGAGCCGATCGGCGTATGCGCGCTGATCACGCCGTGGAATTGGCCGATCTATCAGATCACCGCGAAGGTCGGGCCGGCGCTCGCGGCAGGCTGCACGGTGGTGCTGAAGCCGAGCGAGCTGTCGCCGCTCAGCGCGTTGCTGTTCGCGGAAGTAGTCGCCGACGCGGGCGTGCCCGGCGGCGTATTCAACCTCGTGAGCGGCAGCGGCGAAACGGTGGGGGCCGCGCTGTCGTCGCATCCGGAAGTCGACATGGTGTCGATCACCGGCTCGACGCGCGCCGGCGTGCTCGTCGCGCAGGCGGCGGCGACGACCGTCAAGCGCGTCGCGCAGGAGCTGGGCGGCAAGTCGCCTAACGTCGTGTTGCCGGATGCGGACCTGTCGCGGGCGATCCCGCCGGGCGTGGCCGCCGCGTTCCGCAACATGGGGCAATCGTGCAGCGCGCCGACCCGCATGATCGTGCCGCGCGCCGTGCTCGGTGCGGTCGAGGAACTGGCCGTCGCGGCGATGCAAACGCTCGTCGTCGGCGATCCGTTCGGCGAGGCCACCACGCACGGGCCGCTCGCCAATCGCGCGCAGTTCGGGCGGGTCGCGCAGATGATCGACGTGGGCATCGACGAACGCGCGAAGCTGATCGCCGGCGGCCCCGGCCGGCCGGCGGGCCTCGACAAAGGCTTCTATGCGCGGCCGACGATCTTCTCCGACGTGCGCACCGACATGGCGATCGCGCAGCAGGAGATCTTCGGCCCGGTGCTCGCGATCCTGCCTTACGACACCGTGGAAGAAGCGATCGCGATCGCGAACGACACGGTATACGGGCTCGGCGCGCACGTGCAGGGCACCGACATGGCGCGCGTGCGGGCGGTGGCCGCGCGTATCCAGGCCGGGCAGGTGCATCTGAACTACCCGGCATGGGACCCTCAGGCGCCGTTCGGTGGATACAAGCAGTCGGGCAACGGCCGCGAGTACGGGATCGAAGGAATGGCGGAGTATATGGAGGTCAAGTCTGTCCTGGGCTTTTATGATTGAGGCGGCTGCCGCGCGCGATGCGGCAGTCGTGATTTGAACCGGTTGGCTTTGCAAGGGTGCCGAGATTGGAAAACGCCATCATCCCCGACACGTCGTTGAACGCGCACCGTGCGCACTGGGCGAAGCTGCGCCGCGACCTGCATGCGCATCCCGAGTTGCGATTCGAGGAACACCGGACGGCCGACGTCGTCGCCCGCGAGCTCGAAGCGCTCGGTTACGCGGTGTCGCGCGGGCTGGGTGGCACGGGCGTGGTCGCGAGCCTGCCCGGCGCCGATCCGGGCCGCGGCATCGTGTTGCGCGCCGACCTGGACGCGTTGCCGATCCACGAAGCCAACGACTTCGCGCATGCGTCGTGCTCGCACGGGATCATGCATGCGTGCGGCCACGACGGCCATACCGTGATGTTGCTCGGCGCCGCGCGCGTGCTGAAGGAATTGCCGCAGTTGCCCGGCACCGTCCATTTCGTGTTTCAGCCGGGCGAAGAGGGCGGCGCGGGCGCGCGCAGGATGATCGACGACGGGCTGTTCGAGCAATTCCCGACGGAAGCGGTATTCGGCATGCACAACTGGCCCGGGTTGCCGGCCGGGCATTTCGGGTTGCGCACCGGCGCGATCATGGCCGCGGGCTCGCGCTTCAGGATCACGGTGACGGGCAAGGGTGCGCACGCGGCGCAGCCACATCTGGGCATCGATCCGGTGCCGCTCGCGTGCTCGATGGTGCTGCAGTGTCAGACCATCGCCGCGCGGCACAAGGACCCCGTCGACCCCGCGGTCATTTCCGTGTGCATGTTTCATGCGGGCACGACGGACAACGTGATTCCCGACACCGCCGAGCTGCGCGGCACGATCCGCACGCTGTCGTCGGCCTTGCAGCAGAAGCTGCAGCGCGACGTTCGGCTCGCGTGCGAAGGGCTCGCGGGGGCCTATGGGGCGCAGGTCGACGTGGAGTTTTTCCAGTACTACCCGGCGACGGTCAACACGCCGGCCGAGACGGCGCTGTGCGAAGCGGTGATTCGCGATACGTTCGGCGACGAGCGCCTGTCTCCCGACGTGCCGCCGAACATGACGTCCGAGGACTTCGGCTTCATGCTGGAGGAGCGGCCGGGCGCGTACGTGCTGATCGGCAATGCGCAGGATGGCGCGGCCTCACCGGCGCTGCATCACCCGAAATACGACTTCAACGACGACATCATTCCGGCCGGCGTCCGGTATTGGGTCGCGTTGGCGCAGCATTACTTCACGCGATCGGCGTGATGCTTCGGAGCGGCGTGGAAACCGGCTGATGTCTGGTTGATCGGGCGTCAGGTCCGGGAACGGCGTGCTTCCTGATCGTCGGGCATTCATGCCAGCCGGGGAGCGCCGTGCAATTTTTAGCCGCTTCGATGTGGTCACTGCGCATTTTTCTGACGTGCCGTGTCGCACGAAAACACCATTTAGACGGACTGCTTGATGACCCAGGAACATGAAGTGAAGGAGCGCGGCGCGACGTCCGCGCTTCACTACCGCAGATTCACCGCAGAGGACGTCCCCGCTGCCCATGCGCTTTCCATGGCGCTGCGCTGGCCGTTCCGGGCGGAAGACTGGCAGTTTTCCGCCGACACGTCGATCGCGTTCGCGGCCGAGGAAAACGGCGTGGTCATCGGCACGGCGATGTGCTGGAAGTACGGTGCGGATCGCGCGGCGATCGGGCACGTGATCGTCTCCGACGCGCATCAGGGGCGGGGAATCGGCCGCAAACTGATGGAGACGCTCCTCGATGAGCTGGGGCCGCGCATCACGTTTCTGCATGCGACGCCGGCCGGTCGGCCGCTCTACGAGAAACTGGGATTCAACGTGTGCGGATCGTTGAGCCAGTATCAGGGGAACGTGGATCGGCCCGCCGCGGTAGCCGTGCCCGATGGCGAGCGGCTGCGCGCCGGATCGCCGGCCGACTGGCCGCGTCTCGTCGAACTCGACGCGCGTGCGTCCGGCCTTGAGCGCGAAGCGCTGTTGTCCGCGTTGCAGGCGCGGGGAGAAAGCGTCGTGCTCGAACGCGACGGCGAGGTCGTCGGGTTTTCGGTGCTGCGGCGCTTCGGCCGCGGTTACGTGGTCGGCCCGGTGGTTGCGCCGCGTTCGGGCGACGATGCGCATGCGAAGGCGCTGATCGGCTATTGGCTGACGAAACGGGACGGCGAATTCGTGCGGATCGATGTGCCTGACGGGAGCAGTTTGCCGGCGTGGCTGAGCGAACAGGGACTGAAGCAGGTGGATACCTGTTCGAAGATGGTTCGCAATGCGCCGGCCGCGGCACACGAGGGCGCGGCCGACCCGGTAGTCGGGCTGTACGGGCTGGTCAGTCAGGCGATGTTGTAGCGGGCCCGACCTGGTGTCCGGCTCCCGCCCGATCCGGACGCCAGGGGCGCGGCCGCGTGACCGCTGTCGCCGGCAACAGTATGGCGGTCGCGGCGAACCGGCCGCGCACGCCGCCGGTTCAACCGCTCGGCGACTCCCTGCACTGCCGCGCGGCGCATGAGTGCGTCGCATCCCGCTCAACGCACGAGCGTCGCCACGAAGTCACGATACGTCCGCAGCGGGCGGCCGAGGATCGCGGTCAGCCGCTCGACGTCGCCGGCCTCCGGCACCATCCCGTCGCTGACGAAGCGTTCGGCCATCAGCCGCATTTCGTACGCCATCCATTTCGGCATGAATGTCGCGAAATTGTCTTCGAACGGCGTCGGATCGTCGCCGCCATAGGCAACCGGGCGGCCGAGCGTGTCCGACCAGATCGACGCCAGTTGCGGGCCGGTCAGCGTGTCGGGCCCGACGAGATTGAGGGTCTCGACCGGCAGCTTGCCGGGCGCATCGTGGCGGCGGATCAACTCGAGCGCCGCGACTTCCGCGATGTCGCGCGCGTCGATCATCGCGATGCCCTTGCCGCCGATCGGCATCGGGTACACGCCGTGCCCGACGATCACGTCCTTGACCGTCGCATCGTTGTCCATGAAATACGCGGGCCGCAGGATCGTCGCGCTGAAGCCCATCTGCTCGATCATCCGCTCCGCGCCGAATTTCACCGCGAAGTGCGGCACGTTCACGAAGCGGTCGGCGTGCAGGACCGACAGATAGACGACGCGCTCGATACCCGCTTCGCGGGCCAGGTTCAGCACGATCAGCGCCTGCGTGAATTCGTCGCCCGCCACGCCGTTGAGCAGGAACAGCGTGCGCACGCCGGAGAAGGCCGCCCGCAGCGCGTCGACGTCGAGCATGTCGCCCTGCGCGACGGTCACGGCCGCCGGAAAATCGGCCTTGGCCGGATCGCGCACCAGCACGCGCACGTCGGCGCCGCGATCGACGAGTTGACGGACGAGCTGGCGGCCGATACGGCCGGTGGCGCCGGTAACGAGAATGGTCATGATGTTCACTCCTGAGGTAATGGTCGGGTTGACTGCCTACCTAAGTTAAGTGATCCACACACGATCCGGAAGATGTGATAAATAGACATGTCGTCTCACTGGTGGAACGCATGGACCTGCTCGCTCTCGCCGATTTCAATCTCGTCGCCCGCCATGGCAGCTTCGGGGAAGCCGCGCGGGTCGCGGCTCGCCCGAAGGCGACGCTGTCGCGCCGCGTCGCGGAACTGGAGAACAGTCTGTCGCTGCGCCTGTTCGAGCGCGGATCGCGCGGCGTGAAGCTCACGCAGGAAGGGCGCGCGCTCTACGAGCGCACGGGCGCGCTGCTCGCGGAACTGGCCGACAGCGCGTCGGCGATTGCAGCGGGGAGCGAGCGGCCGCGCGGCCGGCTGCGTATCAGCGCGCCGATGCTGTTTTCCCAGTTCGCGATGGGGAGGCTGGTGGCGACGTTCGCGCTGAGATACCCGGACGTCCGGCTGGAGGTGACGACGGAAGACCGGCCGGTCGACATGATCGAGGAAGGGTACGACCTCGTGATCCGCGTGAACCCGGACCCCGACGAGAGCCTGATCGGGCGCGTGATCCTGCGCGACCGGCTGGTCGTCGTCGCGAAGCCGGGGCTGGCGCGGCCCGGCGGCGACGTGCCCACGCCGGCACCGGCCGTGGTGCGCGGCGCGAACGATACGCGCACTGCATGGGAAGTCACCGGCCCGGCCGGCACGGCGCGCATCCCGGTCGAACCGGTGGCGCGGCTGTCGTCGCTGAGCATGGTGCGCGATACGGTCCGCCTCGGCCTGGGCGCCGCGTGCCTCCCGATCTCGCTCGTGAGCCGCGATCTGGCTGCCGGCACGCTCGTCAGTTGGGGCGACGTACCGGGGTCCGATATCGCCCTGTGGGCGCTGTATCCGTCCAGGCGATTATTGAGCGCACGCGTGTCCGCGTTTCTCGATCACCTGAAGGACGCGTTTCCGTCAGGCGAGCCGGAAGAACTGGCCGCGTATATCGAACCCGGGCAGTGAAACGGCCACGGCGGCGCGCATCGCGATGTCCCGAGCGGGCGGCCGTCGCGATCGGCAAGGGCGCATGCCACGCCACCCGTCCCGATCGAACCGCGGCTTTCACACCGCGTCCGGCTGCGCGCAACACACGCGGTTCCTGCCTTCGCGCTTCGCGCGGTAGAGCGCCATGTCCGCCTGGTGCGACAGCGCGAGCATGGACGCGTGCCGCGCGCGCCGACCGGTCGCACAGCCGATGCTGACGGTGAAAGGCGGCACGGTTTCCGCAAACCCGACGAGCCGGTTGCCTTCGACTTCCCGGCGAATCGCTTCGGCGACCTGCGCGGCGCCGTTTTCGTCCGTATCCGGCAACACCGCGACGAATTCCTCGCCGCCGTAGCGCGCAGCGAGGTCGCCGCGCCGCCGCGTATGCGCGCGGATGCATTCGGCGAGAAAACGCAGCGCGGTGTCGCCCTGCGCGTGCCCGTGCTGGTCGTTGTACTGCTTGAAGTGATCGGCGTCGATGAACAGCACCGACAGGCTGCCGCCGCTGCCGCGCTGCAGCCGCTCCCATTCGTCGGCCAGTGCGGTATCGAGCGCGCGACGATTGCGCAATCCGGTCAACGGATCGGTACGCGTGAGATCGGTGAGCAGCGTCTGCTTGCGGAAGTTGTCGCGCAACGCGAAGGCCAGCAGCCAGACCACCGCGCAGAACGACGCGCCGATCACGGACGCCGACACGCCGACCGTCCACGACAGGCGCCGAATGCCGGCCAGCACGTCGTTTTCGGCCGGCGCGACGACCGCGATCAGCGGGGTGCCCGGTATCCGCTGGTAGGTGTACAGCCGCACGATGCCGTCGATGCTCGAACGCGCGGGATAGAAGCCCGATTCGCTGTTCACCATCCGCTGGAAGGATTTCGAGCGGCGCAGGAGGTTCATCTGGCCGTCGTTCAACGACGGGTTTCTCGCGAGGATCGTGCCGTCCGCGCGCACGATCGCGCTGACGCCGTTCGGCCCGACATCGAGGCGGGACAGCAACTGCTCGAAGTAAGCGAGATCGACGGCGACGACCGCGATCCCGTCGAACGTATGATCCGGCCGCTCGATGCGCCGCGACAGCGCGATGGATTCCTTGCCGCCGCGCGAGCGCGCGCGATAGGGCTGGGAGACGTAGAGCCCGACGTTGTCCGCATCGCGATGGACCTTGAAGTAGTCGCGATCGGCGAAGTCCCAGCGATGGGTCGTGCTGCAGCACCCGTCAATGAGGCGGCCGCGCCGGTCGGTCACGCCCATGCCGGTCATGTATTGCGCCGCGGTGCGCTCGAACAGCAGGTCGTGCCGCAACCCGACGTCCATCCGCTGTACCGCCGGCTTGCCGAGATCGGCGGCCAACGCGACCAGCGCGTTGTTCGACGTTTCGACCGTCCTCGCGATCTGACTCGCCAGGACGGCCGCGACGTTGCGCGACGTCTCATGCGCGTGCTCGATGACTTCGCTGCGCGCGACCCACAGCGTCACCGCGCTGATCCCGAGTGCCGCCAGCGACATCAGCGTGCCCAACGCGCCGACGACGAACGGGTGGCGTCCGGCCCAGTCGGCGATTTTCTCGATCGAAGTGAATGCGGGCATGCTCGCGCTCGTTTTGAGATGCCGGCTGCATTTGCGCCGGCGCGGGTCCAGTCAGGGTTAACGGCACGGTTAACAAAAAATCGAGGCCGACATGACCGCTCATCGACCGCCCGTCGACGGCATCGGCCCGGCGCGGCGACGCAAACGTGTGCGGCCATGCCGCGATACGGCCCGCTCACCGTCCGGACCCGCGCGGGTCGCTTTCGATTGATAACCAGCCTGCATCAATCGTTCCGAAAATCGCACTTATCGTTTGATCGATACCGCGCCAACATGCCGGAAAACGACAATCGATCAGCCCCTCCCGCGTATTCCAGGATTTTCAGGAGACACCCAGATGCACCCCTCGTCCAGCCTTCCGGCCGAACGCTCGAAGGCCGCCGCGATCTTTCGCGTCACGGCCGGCAACTTTCTCGAGCAGTTCGACTTCTTCCTGTTCGGCTTCTACGCCACGCAGATCGCCAACGTCTTCTTCCCCGCGCAAAGCGAATTCGCATCGTTGATGATGACCTTCGCCGTGTTCGGCGCCGGCTTCCTGATGCGGCCGCTCGGCGCGATCGTGCTGGGCGCGTACATCGACGAGGTCGGCCGCCGCAAGGGCCTGATCGTCACGCTGTCCATCATGGCGAGCGGCACCATCCTGATCGCGTTCGTGCCGGGCTACGCGACGATCGGGCTGCTGGCGCCCGTGCTCGTGCTGATCGGCCGGCTGCTGCAGGGCTTCTCCGCGGGCGCCGAGCTGGGCGGCGTGTCGGTCTATCTCGCCGAGCTGGCAACGCCGGGCCGCAAGGGCTTCTTCACGAGCTGGCAATCGGCGAGCCAGCAGGTGGCGATCGTCATCGCGGCGGCCCTCGGCTTCGCGCTCAATCAGTGGCTGAGCGCCTCGCAGATCGCGGCGTGGGGATGGCGCGTGCCGTTCTTCGTCGGCTGCATGATCGTGCCGTTCATCTTCATGCTGCGCCGCAATCTGGAGGAAACCCAGGAGTTCAAGGCGCGCAAGCATCGTCCGGGCATGAAGGAGGTGTTCGGCACGCTGGTCCAGAACTGGGGCGTCGTGGTCGCCGGCATGATGCTGGTCGCGATGACCACCACGAGCTTCTACCTGATCACCGTCTACGCGCCGACCTTCGGCAAGACGGTGCTGCATCTGAGCACCGCCGACAGCCTGCTCGTCACGCTCTGCGTCGGCGTGTCGAACTTCGTGTGGTTGCCGATCGGCGGGGCGCTGTCCGACCGGATCGGCCGCCGGCCGCTGCTGGTCGGCATGACGATGCTCACCGTCGTGACCGCTTACCCGGCGCTGTCGTTCCTCGCGCATGCGCCGTCGTTCGTCAACATGCTGCTCGTGCTGCTCTGGCTGTCGTTCATGTACGGCATGTACAACGGCGCGATGGTCGTCGCGCTCACCGAAGTGATGCCGGTGCAGGTGCGCGTCGCGGGCTTCTCGCTCGCCTACAGCCTCGCGACGGCCGTGTTCGGCGGCTTCACGCCGGCCATCTCGACCGGGCTCATTCACATGACGGGCGACAAGGCCGCACCGGGCTACTGGATGAGCTTCGCCGCGGTGTGCGCGCTGCTCGCGACGTTCGCGCTCTATCGTCGCCGCGCCGCGACGTTGACGCCGGCGCATTGAGGCCCGGCCCGGCCGGAACGTTCATCCCCACCCACGTATTCGCACGACCACGACCATGAGAAATCTGTTCCTGAAATGCTGCGCGACCGCGCTCGTCGCCACCGCGGCGGTGGCGGCCAACGTACAGGCCGCCGAGCTGCACGTGATGAGCTCGGGCGGTTTCACCGCCGCCTACAAGGTGCTCGGCCCGCGGTTCGCGTCCACGACGGGCAATACGCTCGCGACCGCGCTCGGCCCGTCGATGGGCAAGTCGCCCGAAGCGATTCCGAACCGGCTCGCGCGCGGCGAGCCCGCCGACGCCGTGATCATGGTCGGCTACGCGCTGGACGATCTGATCAAGCAGGGCAAGGTCATCCCCGATTCCCGCGTCGATCTGGCCGACTCGCGCATCGGCATGGTCGTGCGCGACGGCGCGGCGAAACCCGACATCAGCACCGCGGAAGGGCTCAAGCAGGTGCTGCTGCACGCGAAATCGATCGCCTACTCGGACAGCGCGAGCGGCGTGTACATCGAACGTGAGCTGTTCAAGAAGCTCGGCGTCGAGGAGCAGGTGAAGTCGAAGGCGAAGATGATTCCGCGGATTCCGGTGGCGTCGGTCGTCGCGAACGGCGACTACGAAATCGGCTTCCAGCAGGTCAGCGAGCTGCTGCCCGTCAAGGGGGCGACTTTCGTCGGCAAGATTCCCGAATCGCTGCAGTCCGTCACGCGCTTCGCCGCCGGCATCCCGGTCGGCGCCCAGCATCCGAAGGAAGCGAAGGCGCTGCTCGACTATCTCGCGTCGCCCGACGTGCAGGCCGACGTGAAATCGACCGGCCTGGATTCCGTTTCCGCGCATTGAGCCCGAGCGACGGGCGGGCGCGTATCAGACCGTCTTCCCGTCGCTGTCACCGCCGCCGTCTGCCGCGGCACCGTTTTCATCGGCCCCGTTCGTCAACGCCGGCCCGGCCGCCGCGAGCCGCTGCGCGAGACGCGCACGATCGCACGCACCTTCCCACGACGACACGAAGATCACCGCGCACGCATTGCTGATCACGCTGGTCAGCGCGCGCGCCTCCGACATGAAGCGATCGATGCCGACCAGCAGCGCGACCCCGGCGACGGGCAGGTCGGGCGTCACGGCGAGCGTCGCGACCAGCGCGACGAGTCCGCTGCCGGACACGCCGGCCGCCCCTTTGGACGTGACCAGCATGATCGCGAGCATCGTCGCGACCTGCGGCGCGGAAAGCGGGACGTCGCAGGCCTGCGCGATGAACAGCGCCGCGAGCGTCAGGTAGATCGCGGTCCCGTCCAGATTGAACGAATAGCCGGCCGGCAGCACGAGCCCGACGACGCCTTTGTCGCAGCCGAGCGCTTCCAGCTTGACGATCAGGCGCGGCAGGACCGGCTCCGTGGACGAGGTCGCGAGCACGATCAGCAACTCTTCGCGCAGGTAGCGCAACAGCCGCCACAGCGCGAAGCCGTGCAGTCGCGCGAGCGGGGCGAGCACCAGCGCGACGAACAGCGCGCAGGCCACGTAGAAGGACACCATCAGCTTCGCCAGCGAGCCGACCGAACCGATGCCGAAGCGGCCCACCGTAAACGCCATCGCGCCGAATGCGCCGAGCGGCGCGAGCCGCATGATCATCGCGAGCACGCGAAAGACGACCTGGGCGATGCCGTCGATTAGCGCGAGCACGGGCCGCGCGGCGCGCGGGTGCGCATTCAGCGAGAAGCCGAACAGCAGCGACAGCAGCAGCACCGGCAGCACTTCGCCCGAGGCGAATGCGCCGAGCATCGTGTCCGGAATCATGCCGAGCGCGAACGTGACCAGGCTGCGCGGCTCTGCATGCTTCGCATACGGTGCGAGGATGCTCGCATCCAGATGATGGACGTCGATGTGCATGCCGGCGCCCGGTCGCAGCACGTAGGCGACGACGAGCCCGAACGCGAGCGCGGCGGCCGTCAACAGATAGAACAGCGCGAGCGAACGCACGATCGTGCGGCCGATCGCCTGCCCGTTCGACAACGACGTGATGCCCGACACGATCGTGCAAAAGACGATCGGTGCGATGGTCATCTTCACGAGCGCGACGAACGCGTCGCTGAGCGGCTTGAGCATCGCGCCCGCCGCCGGCCACACGTGACCGATGCCGATGCCGACGATCATCGCGAGCAGGACCTGCACGTAAAGCGATTTGAACAGCCGGGCCGCCCTCACGATGCGGTGTTCCTTCGTTTCCGTTCCGTCGTCGTCATGCCGATGTGCCGTTGCCGGCGGCGTCGCCGCGCTTCGCGTCGACGATCATCCGGTGAAACGCCTCGGCGGCCGGCGTCAGCGAGCGCCCGCGCCGCTTGACGATGCCCACCCGCCGTTTCACGGCCGGCTCGACGAGCGGCACGCTCGTGAGGACAGGGTGGTCATGGCCCGGCATCGCCATCGACGGCACCGCGGCGACGCCGAGCCCCGCCTCGATCAGCCCGAGCAGTGTCGTGACGTGGCGCGCCTCGCACACGCTCGGCGTGCGCGGCGCGACGGCCGCCAAGGCCTGGTCGAGCAGCAGGCGGTTACCGGACGTCTTGTCCACGGACACGTAGTCGTGCTCGTAAAGCTCGTTCCAGGTGACGCGCTTCTTGCGCGCGAGCGGGTGGTCGCAGCGGCAGGCGGCGACGAACCGCTCCTGGAGCAGCACCTTGAACTCGACCTCCGCCTCCTGGCTGCCGATGAAGCTCACGCCGAAATCCGCTTCGCCGCTGATGACGGCGCCCAGCACCTCGTTGGCGCCGGCGTCGAGCAGCTTCACCCGGATGCGCGGAAAGCGCTGATGATAGCGGGCGATGATGGGCGGCAGGAAGTAGTAGGCGACCGACGGCACGCAGGCGATCGTCACATGGCCCAGGCGGCTCGACGACACGTCCCGGATGCCGAGCAGCGCGGCGTCGAGATCGTCGAGCAGTTGTTCGGCGCTCTGCGCGAACACGCGGCCGACGGTGGTGAGCGCGACGCGGCGCGTGGTGCGCTCGAAGAGCCGCACGCCGAGCGCGTCCTCGAGCTTGTCGATCCGGCGGCTCAACGCAGGCTGCGAGAGGCTGACCGCTTCGGCGGCCTTGCGGAAACTGCCCGTTTCCACGACCGCGCGAAACGCCTGCAAGTCCGTCAAATCGAAATTGATGCCCACCGGTCACTCTCCGCCACTCAGATGCGCAGCATTTTGCATGATTCCGCCGGCGTCATGCGTGTCGCGTCGCCCGTGCGGCGGCGTCGGCGTGGCTCGGCGTGCCTCCGGGCCGCCGGGATAGCGCGGGCCGCGCCGCGAATCGATCGTCCCGGTGCCGCTTCCTGATGTACCGTATCGCTTTTGGGCGGGCAGGGCTCCGGCGCTGCCGCGCTGCCGCCAGTGCCGGCCAGCCGCGCGAGCCCGCTCTCTTCAACGGATTCCAGCATGCGCATTCCGCCGCTCAAGGCCATCATCGCGTTCGAAAGCGTCGCCCGGACCAAAAGCGTCAACCGCGCGGCGGAAGAGCTCGGCCTGACCGCGTCCGCCGTCAGTCACCAGCTCAGCAACCTCGAAGCGCAGATCGGTCAACCGCTGTTTCAGCGCTCGGGGCGCGGCCTCGTCCTCACGCCGACCGGCGAACGCTACCTGGCCGACGTCACCGGCTCGCTGGCCGACCTCAGCCGCGCGACCGAGCGCGCGTCGAGCCGCACCGAAGTCGATATCCTGCGCGTGCATTCGAGCCCGAGCTTCGGGCTGATGTGGCTGCTGCCGCGGCTGTCGTCGTTTCAGGAGGCGAACGGCGATATCCAGCTGAACCTCGCGTGCTCGTACGAAAACGTGTCGTTCTCGAACGGCTTCTACGATATCGACGTCCGGCACGGCTACGGCAACTGGGACAACCTCGAGGTGAAGACGGTGCGCGGCGAGTTCATCGCGCCGCTCGCGTCGCCGCAGTACCTCGAGCGGCATCCGGTGCGCGCGCCGGAAGACCTGCTCGCCCATCGTCTGATCTATTCCGAAACGCCGCTGGTCCAGTGGAAGCAGTGGTTCGGCCGCACCGGCGTGCCGCTGGCGGCGCAGAAAACCTTCGACTTCTCGTTCGACCGCTCGTACATGTCGCTCGAAACCGCCGCGCTCGGCCTCGGCATCGCGCTCGAAAGCCTGATGCTCGCGTCGGTGAAGATCCGTCAAGGGCTGCTGGTGCCGGTGTTCGGCGAGCGCCATGCGGTCGAAGTCGGTGCTCATCATCTCGTTTACCCGCGGCAGAACGCGGAATTGCCGCGCGTGAAGCGCTTCCTGGCGTGGATCGAGCGGGAAGTCGCCGCTCATCAGCAAGCGGGTTGACCGCACCATCCGGCGGCACGCCCCGCGA
>NZ_BCPP01000015.1:0-19969 GCF_016586125.1 Burkholderia sp. E168m23 | reverse complement strand
GGTGGCGGCCGCGAACGCGACCAGGCCCGAACCTGCCGGGAAGCTGATGCCGATCGGGAAGCGCGTGTGCGAATCGCCGCCGGTGCCGACGGTGTCGGGCAGCAGCATGCGGTTCAGCCACGAGTGGATCACGCCGTCGCCCGGGCGCAGCGCGATGCCGCCACGCGTGCTGATGAAGTTCGGCAGCGTCTGGTGCGTCTTCACGTCGACCGGTTTCGGATACGCGGCGGTGTGGCAGAACGACTGCATCACGAGGTCGGCCGAGAAGCCGAGGCACGCGAGATCCTTCAGTTCGTCGCGGGTCATCGGGCCCGTGGTGTCCTGCGAGCCGACCGAGGTCATCTTCGGTTCGCAGTACGTGCCCGGGCGCACGCCCTGGCCTTCCGGCAGGCCGCACGCGCGGCCGACCATCTTCTGCGCGAGCGAGAAGCCCTTGCCGCTGTCGGCCGGCTGGTGCGGCAGGCGGAACAGCGTCGACGGCGCGAGGCCGAGCGCTTCACGCGCCTTCGCGGTCAGGCCGCGGCCGATGATCAGCGGAATGCGGCCGCCGGCGCGCACTTCGTCGAACAGCACGTCGGACTTCACCTGGAATTCGGCGATGACCTTGCCGTCCTTCAGCGCCTTGCCTTCGTACGGGCGCAGTTCGACCACGTCGCCCATGTTCATCTGCGACACGTCGAGCTCGATCGGCAGCGCGCCGGCGTCTTCCATCGTGTTGTAGAAGATCGGGGCGATCTTGCCGCCGAGGCACACGCCGCCGAAGCGCTTGTTCGGGACGAACGGGATGTCTTCGCCGGTGAACCACAGCACCGAGTTGGTGGCCGACTTGCGCGAGGAGCCGGTGCCGACCACGTCGCCGACGTAGGCGACCAGGTGACCCTTTTCCTTCAGCGATTCGATGAACTTGACCGGGCCGCGCTTGCCGTCTTCTTCCGGCGTGATGCCCGGGCGCGCGTTCTTCAGCATCGCCAGCGCGTGCATCGGGATGTCGGGGCGCGTGGTGGCGTCCGGTGCCGGCGACAGGTCGTCGGTGTTGGTTTCGCCGGTGACCTTGAACACGGTGATGGTCAGGCTTTCCGGCACTTCCGGACGGCTCGTGAACCATTCGGCATCGGCCCAGCTCTGCAGCACGGCCTTCGCGTGCGCGTTGCCCTTGTCGGCGAGTTCCTTCACGTCATGGAACTGGTCGAACATCAGCAGGGTTTTCTTCAGCGCGTCGGCGGCGACGGCCGCGACGGCTTCGTCGGACAGCAGCTCGATCAGCGGCTGGATGTTGTAGCCGCCGAGCATCGTGCCGAGGAGTTCGGTCGCGCGTTCGCGCGAGATCAGCGGGCAGGCCGTCTCGCCTTTCGCGACGGCGGCCAGGAAGCCGGCCTTCACGCGGGCGGCTTCGTCGACGCCGGCGGGCACGCGATGGGTGATCAGGTCGAGCAGCGTCTGCTCTTCGCCGGCGGGCGGGTTCGTCAGCAATTCGACCAGTTCGGCGGTTTGCTGAGCCGTCAGCGGCAGGGGAGGAATACCGAGCGCGGCGCGGGCGGCCACGTGAGCACGAAAGTTTTCAAGCATGGGGAGACCTGCTGATATTGCGTTGGAGGGGAAGGCCTTGCCGGCACTCCGGGGCTATTCCAGGCACTGCTTTGAGCGGGATTCTAATCTCAATGAGGTGGAACGTCAAATGTCTTATGTCTTATATAAGACTTGGCGGTGCGAAAGACGGGAGGCGCGGCTGCATGGCGGAGTCGGCCTTGTCGGGCGGGGTCCTGCGGGCGGATGCGGGGTGGCGGTTCAGGTCGTCGGTGTCGCACATATCTGTACAAGCCTGCAGGAAACGGTACACACGGCGCGCATTCGGACGGCTACGCTGCCTGCACGCAGCTTGCAATCGGGTTTCGGAACGGGGGGCGGGGGCACGCGCGCGCCTGCCGATCCGGCCCGAGTGGCGGCGATTCCCTTGACTTCGGCG
Source organism: Burkholderia sp. E168m23 (assembly GCF_016586125.1). Taxonomy (NCBI): domain Bacteria; kingdom Pseudomonadati; phylum Pseudomonadota; class Betaproteobacteria; order Burkholderiales; family Burkholderiaceae; genus Burkholderia; species Burkholderia sp. E168m23. Next base: position 18,006 of record NZ_BCPP01000015.1, on the reverse strand, counting down.
ATTCACGACATGCGCTCCAGAGACGCGATTTTCCTGATGGTGGCGCTCGTCGCGTCAGTGGCCGTTCACGCGGCCACGACCGGCGACGCAGCGCGCGACGCGGCCAGCCGGCCGGTCGCGCTGGTCTATCGCGGTCCGGCCGCGTGCGACGGGTGCCCCGAAACCATCGCTGCCCGCCTGCGGGAGTCGGACTACCGGTTCCGGGTGATCTACGTGGGGCCGGCGGAACCGCTCAAGATCACGCCCGCGGCGCTGGCCGGTGCGGCGCTCTATGTGCAGCCGGGCGGCGGCCAGGACATTCCAGGCGCGGCAGCCAGCATCGGCCGACATGCAATCAGGGCCGTGCGCCAGTACGTCGCGAACGGCGGCCGATACCTGGGGCTCTGCATGGGCGCGTACCTGGCCGGCGCGCAGGGTTTCGGGCTGGTTGCCGGCGATATCGACTCCGAGGTCGACCGGCCGGGTTCGACGCTGCACGGCATCGCCGACACGGTGACGCCGGTCGTCTGGCGCGGGAAAAAGCGTTGGATCTACTACCAGGACGGCGCGAGGCTGCCGGTCGCGCCGCTCGGCTCCGGCGGGATCGTGCTGGCGATCTACCCGAACAAGGACATCGCGGCCGCCACGTACCGCTATGGCAAAGGGCGTGTCGGCCTTGCCGGCCCGCATCCCGAAGCCGATGAAAGCTGGTATCGCGAGAATGGGCTCAAGAACCCGGACGGCGTGGCGCCGGACATGGCCTACGACCTGATCAACGCGACGATGAAGCCGTAGCGAAGCGGCCGTGGCGCGCGGCTTATTTTCGTTTGGCTCGGTATGCGTCGAGGTTTTTCCGTGCCTGCGCGCGGATCGCGCGCTGCATGAAGGGCGTCCAGCCGAGCAGCGCGCCTTTCATCCCGAGCGCCTGACGCGCCCAGCGCCACAGGTCGAAATGGTCGCGATGCTCGACGATGCGTCCGTCGCGAAACCGGAAGCGGGCGTCGATCCGGTTGACCACCCTTCGTCCGGTCGCGGCGAACCGGTATTGCGCGCTCCACTTCGCGCGCCCGGCCTGGTCGTCCGCGGCGACTTCGCCGAACGTCAGCGAGAACTCCTGGGCCCGCGCGACCAGCATTCGCCACATGTCGCGCGCGAGTTCGCCGCGCAGCTCGCCGAACGCGGGATCGCTGAACACGATGTCGTCGGCGTAGCACGCGAGCATCGCGTCGATGTCGCGCTGCTGGAAGGCCGTGTAGAAGCGCTGGATCAACTCGGTGTTCGAATGGGGCATGTTGGGCGTAACGGGCAGGGAGGGCGGACGGTGACGTCCGTCGAAATGTCGATCGGGGCAGTGGCGGCGGGCAGCGCGAACCGGTGCCCGCACCCGTGACTTCGGGCGTGGCTGGCTCGCCGCCGGATGATGATACGCGTCAGCGCGCCGCCATCGCGACGTCCTGATTGCCGCGGCCCGTCACCAGACAGCCCGACATGAAGGCCTCGCTCTGGCTGCCGGCGGCGGCTTCGCCGAAGCCGCGACCGAGCGCGTCGGCCTTCACCTGCGCGGCGCCTTGCTCGCACGCGAGCGGGCTGGCGTCGCGGCCCTGCGCGTGCAGGATCGCGCGATCGCCGATGAGATACGCCAGCAGGGCAAAAACAGCGATATGGACGGCTCGTCTCATGGTTCGTCTCCTCGTCGCCCAAGCGTACGCGGACACGTTCGGCGAAGCACTTGGGGCTTCCCCCGGTAAACGTCTGCTGAAAGCGGTGGCGGAGCAGGGCGATCCCGTCCTGTTTTTACTTCGCCGTTCGACGGGCGGGCAATGCGCGGGAGTTTGACGAATGTCAGGGTGCGGGCAGGCGGCGGCGGTCACGCGACCGTTCAAGGCGATAGCATGAATGCATGATTTGACGGAACGCGACGCGAGGTCGATGCGTCAGGTCCGGCAAGCACGCAGGTGTTGAATATCGCTGTCGAAATAGTGAGGAATCCAAATGTTGAACGTCTCTTCCGTGCTGATCAGTCTTGCCCCGATGTGGGCCATCCTGCTGCTGGCGTCTTCGGCGGCCGCCTATTTCGTGTTCTGGCGCAAGGCCATCGACTGAGCGTCGCGCGACAGCGTGCGCACCATGCGCACGCACGACCCGCCGCTCCCGTTATTGCACCGCCGTCACCGGTACGTTCGAAATCCGCACCAGCCGGGCCATCACGCTGCGCCGGAACACCGCCATCAACGTATGCAGCGGATCATGCCGCGGCGCGACCACCACGATTTCGTCGCAGCCGGTTTCGGTTGCCACGGCCGCGATCATGTCGGCCACCGGGCCGACCTTCATCACGACGGTGTATTGGACGCCGGCCTCCTTCAGAATCCGCTCCGCCATCGCCAGATCACCGGCCGCGAATTTTTCTTCGATCGCACGCAACCGCGACAGCGGGTGCCAGGCCTCGAGCCGCGTCGATTCGAGCGGCGCCTGTACGTTGATCAGCACGACCTCCGACGCGCAGCGCTCGCGATACAGAAACGTCGCATGGCGAACCACCTGAAGCGAGCGCGGCGAATGACCGACCGGAACCAGCAGCTTGAGCATGGACGATGAACCCGGAAACGAAGTGCTTCCAGCGTAGCGGGCGGCCGCGCGAAACGATCTAAAGAGATCGGCTGGCCGCATAAAAATGTCGTCAACACGCGCGGTCCCGTGGTGCGCCGATTAAAAATATAAGAAATTTAAGTTTATGCGCATAAACGATTTCATCCAGCGTGACGGTCTGGGCAGTTCGGCATGGGGCGCCCGGATTTAGTCGGATCTTCAATGAATCGCGACCGAAAATATCGGAGGTCGAGTATCCGGCGTCACGTAGAGTAGAGCATCGGCCGCGGCGCGGCGGCCTCCCGGCGGGCAGGGGAGCGAGCGCCGTCAAGCGGCCCGCCATTCCGACTCCAGGAGACCCCGCATGCCGCACGGCGCCCCGCAGTTTCTCGCTCCCGCTTCCATTTCCGTCGATCCGATCGTGCGCCTGTCGGCCGGCGAACTCTCGTCGGCGATCCGCACCAAGGCGGTTTCGTGCGTCGAGACGATGCGTGCGTATCTCGATCACATCGAGCGCGTGAACGGCGCGGTCAACGCGATCGTCGCGCTGCGCGACCGCGATGCGCTGCTGGCGGAAGCCGCGGAAAAGGACGCGGAGCTGGCGCGTGGCGAATACCGCGGGTGGCTGCACGGGATGCCGCAGGCGCCGAAGGATCTGGCGATGACGAAGGGGCTGCGCACGACCTACGGCTCGCCGATCTTCCGCGAGAACGTGCCGCAGGCCGATTCCGTCGGCGTCGCGCGGATGCGCGCGGCCGGCGCGATCTTCATCGGCAAGACCAATACACCCGAGTTCGGGCTCGGTTCGCACACGTTCAACGAGGTCTACGGCGCGACGCGCAACCCGTACGACCTGACGAAGAGCGCGGGCGGCAGCAGCGGCGGCACGGCGGCGGCGCTCGCGTCGCGGATGCTGCCGGTGGCGGACGGCAGCGATTTCGGCGGGTCGCTGCGCAATCCGGCCGCGTTCTGCAACATCGTCGGCTTCCGTCCGTCGCAGGGCCGCGTGCCGCGCTGGCCGGGCGTCGACGTGTTCGTGCAGCAGCTCGGCATCGAAGGGCCGATGGGCCGCACCGTCGGCGACGTCGCGCAACTGCTCGCGATCCAGGCCGGCTACGACCGCAACGATCCGCTGTCGCTCGCGGAAGATCCGGCGGTGTTCGCGCAGCCGCTCGACGCGGAGCTGCGTGGCAAGCGCATCGCGTGGGTCGGCGACTGGAACGGCTATCTCGCGACCGAGGCCGGCGTGCTCGCGCAGTGCGAGCACGGTCTGGCGACGCTGCGCGAGATCGGCTGCGACGTCGATGCCGCGCTGCCGGCGTTCGCGCCCGCCCGGATCTGGCGTTTGTGGCTCACGCACCGGCACCTGCTGTCGGGCGGCGGGCTGCTCGCGCACTATCGCGACCCGGCGCGCCGCGCGTTGCTGAAGCCCGAGGCGATCTACGAGGTCGAAGGGCTGCTCGCGCTGCAGGGCGCGGTGGTGTTCGATGCGAGCGTCGAGCGGACCGCATGGCATCAGGCGGTGCTGAGCTTCTTCGACCGCTACGACTTCATCGCGGCGCCGACCGCGCAGGTGTTCCCGTTCGACGTCGAGCAGCGCTGGCCGAAGGAGATCGCGGGCCGCGCGATGGACACGTACCACCGCTGGATGGAAACGGTCGTGCCGTGGACGCTGGCCGGCTGCCCGGTGATCAACGTGCCGGTCGGCTTCAACGACGCAGGGTTGCCGATGGGGATGCAACTGATCGGGCGCCCGCGCGCCGATCTCGCCGTGCTGCAGCTCGCGCACGGTTACGAGCAGGCGGCCGACTGGGTGGCGCGGCGCGTGCCGGCGTGGATGGCGGCGTGATGGCGCGGCCGGCAGGCGGGTGGTAAACGGTAGCCGCCGGTAGTCGGTAGCCGGCAGCCGGGCGACGAAACGGGCGGCGACGGCTGCCCGTTTCGTTTTGCATCGCTCGACGCGAAGCGCGCCGGCGGATGCGTTTCATCGCGTCGCGGGCGCGGGCCGCAGCCGGCGCCCATTGATGCAACCCGAGAAAGAATCGCGATGCGTGCCCGACATCGCGCGGCAAACGTGCGCGAATCTGCGCGACGGGGTGCGTCGGTCGCCGAATTGCAAGCAGCGGCGCGGCCTGATTTCGTTTCGATGTGTTTCAGTCGTTGCGGCGGCGCGCGACGCGCTTCGACAATATCGCCTCAACACAATTCGGGCACGAGGGAAACACATGAAGCACATTCGCGCGACGGGCCGGCATCTGGCCTCGGCAGGCATCGCGTTCGGCCTCCTGGTGAGCGGTGCCGCGCACGCGCAGCTCGACCTGCAGTCGATCGGCGCGTCGCTGCTCGGCGGCGGGCAGCAGCAGGCGGCGCCTGCGCAGGGCGGTGTCGCGCAGTTGCTGCAGGCCTATGTCGGTGCGAACCAGCAGGTGCTGAACGGCCAGTCGTCGCTCGCGTCGGCGATGGGGCTGACCGGGGCGGCCGGGCAGGCGCAACAGGCCGCGAGCCAGTTGTCCGGCGGCGATGCGCTGTCGCCGGCCACGCTGTCGCAGATGGGCGGCGCGCAGCAATCGGTGTCGCAGGCGCTCGGCCAGGCGTTCGCGAGCGGCGGCGCCACGCACGGCCCGATCGACAAGCAGGCGTTCAGCAACGGCCTCGCGTCGCTCGGCCAGGGGCTCACGCAGTATTCGCAACTGCAGTCGGGGCTCGGTAGTCTCGGCTCGACGAGCGCCGCGTCGCTGCTGCAATCGGGCCTGAATCCGCAGAGCATGCAGGCCGCGTCGTATATCGCGCAAAGCGCGCCGGGCCAGTTGCAGTCGCTTGCCGCGACGCTCGGCCAGGCCGTACAGTTCGCGACGAGTCAGGGCATTTCGGTGCCGCCGGTAGCGTCGTCCGCGCTGAAGCTGCTGCCGTAACGTAGTGCCGGTGCCGGTGCCGGTGCCGGTGCAAGCGCGATGCGCGGCCGGCATCGCGCGCGCCGGCTACGCACAATAGTCCCGCACACCATGGGGATTTCGCGCGATGCTATCGTGGCGTGTTCCCTTATCGGTGCCGGTTCATGACTGACTCGTTCGATCTCTCGCGCTATTTCTCCCGCATCGGCTACGACGGCCCGGCCGAGCCGACGCTCGACGTGCTGCGCCGGCTGCATCTGCTGCACCCGCAGGCGATTCCGTTCGAAAACCTCAATCCGCTGACCGGCGCGCGCGTCGCGCTCGACCTGCCCGCGCTCGTCGACAAGGTGATCGAACGCCGCCGCGGCGGCTATTGCTTCGAACTCAACAAGCTGTTCTACACCGCGCTCACGACGATCGGCTTTCGCGTGACGCCGCTGATCGCGCGCGTGCGCTGGATGCGGCCGCCCGAGATCGTCACCGCGCAGACGCACATGCTGCTGCGCATCGACCTCGACGGCGCGGCGTGGCTCGCGGACATCGGCTTCGGCAGCGCGACGCTGACCGCGCCGCTGCGCTTCGTGCCGGGCGAGCGGCAACTGACGCCGCACGGCGCGTTTCGCGTGATCGACGCGCCGGTCGACGGCGAATTCGACATGCAGTTCGAGATTCCCGACGGCTGGCAGACGACCTACCGCTTCTCGCTGAAGCCGGCCGAATGGATCGATTACGACGCCGCGAACTGGTTCACGTCGACGTATCCCGAATCGATCTTCGTGAACGACCTGATCGCGTGCCGCGTGCTGCCGGACGGCCGCGCGGCGCTGCTCAACACCGTGCTGACGCTGCGCGACGCGGCCGGGGCCGGGCGCACGGTCACGTTCGACAACGCAGCCGACTGGGCCGCGTGCCTGCGCGACACGATCGGCATCAATACAGCGGGATTCGATCTCGACGCGCTGTTCGAGCGGCTCGCGGCGCACGCCGCAAAGTAACGCGGACGCACGACCTCCGACGGCGGCCCCTGTACCCATGCCGCCATCGTTCTCGATTGACTTTTGCTAGATTGCTAGCATACTAGTACCCATGACCGACGAAGAAGTGAAGCAATTCAACGTGTACCTGCCGCTCGGCCTGATCCGGCAGGTCAAGCATCGCGCCATCGAAACGGAGCAATCGCTGTCCGCGCTGGTGGCCGACGCGTTGCGCGCGTATCTGGCCGCGCCGCCGCCCGGCGCGGGACCGTCCAATCAGGAGGAGTGAGCATGTCATCCGAACGAATCGAAGCCGTGTATTTGACCACGCACAACTGGGGCAAGTCGGCGAAGTTCTTTCAGGCACTGGGTTTCAAGCTGGAATTCGAAACCGATCACCACTCGGGCCAGTTGCGCAGCGGCGACGGTCCGTTCCTGTTCATCGCGGAAGTGCCGCCGAGCGAACCGCCCGACATGCAGGTCGTGCTCAAGGTAGCCGACGAGCAGGCGGTGCAGCCCCAGCCGATCGTCGACGTCGTCACGCCGTTCGAGGACACGCACTGGGGCACGCGCGACATGACCGTGCGCGATCCGGACGGCCGCGTGTGGCGCCTGCAGGCGCCGGGCAAGCAGGGCGCGTGAGGTCGACATGACGGATAACCGCGAAGACGATGCGCCCGACAGCACGGCCGCACGCGTCGCGCTGTGGCGCGCGTTGCACGTCGAGCTCGACGCCCCACCGCATGTGCTCACGGACGAAATCGGGCTGCAATTGCTCGCACCCGAACCCGGCTGGCAGCAGCGCGGCGACATGGACCCGCAGTTTACTCGGCCGTTTCGCGCGTCGATCGTCGCGCGGGCGCGCTTCATCGAGGATCTCGTGACCGAGCACGCCGCGCGCGGCGTGCGCCAGTACGTGATCCTGGGCGCAGGGCTAGACAGCTTCGTGCAGCGCCGGCCGGAGATGGCATCGCGCGTGACCGTGTTCGAAGTCGACCAGCCGGCGCCGCAGCGCTGGAAACAACGCCGCCTGGTCGAACTCGGCTACGGCGTGCCCGACTGGCTGCGTTTCGTGCCGGTCGATTTCGAGGCGAAGCAGTCGTGGCGCGACGCGCTCGTCGGTGCGGGCTTCGATGCCGGCCAGCCGGCGGTCGTGGTGTCCACCGGCGTCAGCATGTACCTGACGCGCGAAGCGAATGCGGCCGCGCTGCGCGAAGTGGCGTCGCTCGCGCCGGGGTCGACGTTCGCGATGACGTTCCTGCTGCCGCTCGAGAACGCGGCGCTGGACGTGCGCCCGGGGCTGGAAATGGCCGCGAAGGGCGCGCGGGCGAGCGGCACGCCGTTCATCAGCTTCTTCATGCCGGACCAGATTCAGGCGCTCGCTCGGGAGGCCGGTTTTGCGAAGGCCGAACACGTGTCGGCCGCCGAGCTGACGCGCCGTTATTTCGCCGATCGCACGGACGGCCTGCGGCCGCCGAGCCGCGCGGAAGAGTTGCTGGTCGCGACGGTTTGACCCGTCGCATCCGTCACGCGCGTCACGCCCGTTCGAGCACGGCCATTTCCCGCACGACCACGAGCAGCACCGCGAGGCTCGCGCCGCCGGATGCGCGCAGATCCGCGAGCAGGTGCTCGTAGCGCGCGAGCGCGGCCTCGCGGCGCGCGCGCCATGCGCCGACGATCGTGTCCGGCGTGGTCGAATCCGGCGATTCCGCGAGCGCGCTGGTCGCGAGCGTGCGCTTGAGCCGCGCGACTTCCGCGAGTGCGGCGGCGCGCGCGAGCATGTCCCAGTGCGTCGGCGTCGGCAGGTTCGCCGCGCGTTCGCCGATCCAGCCGTAATTGAGCAGCGTGCCGAGCGAGAAATAGACGCCCGCGACGAGTTCGAGGCTGCGGTTGCAGGTCGCCGCCACTTCGGCGATGTCGAGCAGCGCGGCCGAGATGTCGCCGCTCGCGACGCGTACCGCGAGCGCGCTGTCGACGCCCGCGTCGACCAGCACGCGCTGCCGCTCGGACAGCGCTTCCAGATCGTCGCCCGGCAGCAACGACGGCAGTTGCGGCGCGATCCGCTGCACCGCGTCGCGGCAACGCGCGATCAATCCGGCAACGCCGCCGTCGGCCACCGCGCCCGACTGCAGATGCCGCAGGAACCACAGCGCCGCGCGCTCCAGCAGCCGCGCGACGTCGACGAACATGCGCGCCTGCACGTCGTCGGCGACGCGGTTGTCGAGCGCATCGATATCGCGCCACACCGCATCGAGGTCGAATACGTCGCGCGCCATGATGCAGGCGCGCACGATGTCGCCCGGCTTCGCGTCGGTTTCCTCCATCAGCCGGTGCACGAATGCGCAGCCGACGCGGTTCACGAGCGCGTTGGTCAGGTGCGTCGCGAGAATCTCGCGGCGCAGCGGATGGCGGCGCATCGGCTCGCTGAAGCGCTGTTGCAGCGGCTTCGGGAAGTAGTCGACGAGCATCGCGGCGACGAGCGGGTCCTCGGGCACGTCGGATTCGAGCAGCGCATCGTAGAGCCACATCTTGCTGTACGCGAGCAGCACCGCACGCTCCGGCGACGTGAGGCCGAGCTTCGCGGCCTGCCGCTCGGCGACTTCGTCGTCGGTCGGCAGGAATTCGATCACGCGGTTCAGGCGGCCCGCGCGTTCGAGCCAGCGCATCAGCCGCGCCTCGGCGTCGAGCAGCTCGACCGCATAGCGGCCCGCGATCGACAGCGCCTGCGTCTGGTAGTAGTTGTCGCGCAGCACGAGCAAGCCGACTTCGTCGGTCATTTCCGCGAGCAGCGCGTTGCGCTGCTTCTCGGTCATTTCGCCGTCGGAGACGACAAGCCCGAGCAGGATCTTGATGTTGACTTCGTGATCCGAACAATCGACGCCGGCCGAGTTGTCGATCGCATCGGTATTGATGCGGCCGCCGCGCTGCGCGAACTCGATGCGACCGAACTGCGTGCAGCCGAGATTGCCGCCTTCGCCGACGACCTTGCAGCGCAGGTCCGCGCCATTCACGCGCACCGCGTCGTTCGCGCGGTCGCCGACCTGCGCGTGGGTTTCGCGCGCCGCCTTCACGTAGGTGCCGATGCCGCCGTTGTACAGCAGGTCGACCGGCGCCTGCAGGATCGCGCGGATCAGCTCGGTCGGCGGCAGCGCGTGCGCGTCGATGCCGAGCGCGGCCTGTACCGCCGGCGACAGCGGGATCGTCTTCGCGGTGCGCGGATACACGCCGCCGCCCGCCGAGATCACCGACGTATCGTAGTCGGCCCAGCTCGAGCGTTCGAGCGCGAACATGCGCTGGCGCTCCGCGAAGCTCGTCGCCGGGTCGGGGTTCGGGTCGAGGAACACGTGCCGGTGATCGAACGCGGCGACGAGCCGGATATGCGGCGACAGCAGCATCCCGTTGCCGAACACGTCGCCCGACATGTCGCCGACGCCGACCACGGTGAAGTCGGTCGCCTGCGTGTCGATGCCCATTTCGCGGAAGTGCCGCTTCACCGATTCCCATGCACCGCGCGCGGTGATCGCCATCTTCTTGTGGTCGTAGCCGACCGAGCCGCCGGACGCGAACGCGTCGTCGAGCCAGAAGCCGTATTCGTGCGAGATCGCGTTCGCGTAGTCGGAGAAGGTGGCCGTGCCCTTGTCGGCGGCGACGACGAGATACGGATCGTCGGGGTCGTGGCGCACCACGTCGGGCGGCGGCACGATCGCGTTGCCGGCGAGGTTGTCGGTGAGGTCGAGCAGCCCGCGCAGGAACGTCTGGTAGCACGCGATGCCTTCGCGCATCCACGCTTCGCGATCGCTCTGCGGCGGCGGGTTCTTCACGACGAAGCCGCCTTTCGAGCCGACCGGCACGATCACGACGTTCTTCACCATCTGCGCCTTCATCAGCCCGAGCACCTCGGTGCGGAAATCCTCGCGGCGATCCGACCAGCGCAGGCCGCCGCGTGCGACGCGCCCGCCGCGCAGGTGCACGCCCTCGACCCGCGGCGAGTACACCCAGATCTCGAACATCGGCTTCGGTTCGGGCAGGCCGGGCACCTTCGCCGGGTTGAACTTGAACGACAGGTACGGTTTCGGCTCGCCGTTCGCGTCGGCGAGGAAGTAGTTCGTGCGCTCGGTCGCGTTGATCACGCCGAGGAACTGGCGCAGGATGCGGTCCTCGTCGAGGTTCGGCACCTGGTCGAGCGCGCCTTCGATCGCCTTCAGCAGCCGTTCGGCCTGCACGTCGCGCGTGTCGCCGATGCGCGGGTCGAAGCGCAGCAGGAACAGTTCGACGAGTTGGCGCGCGATCGCCGGATTGCCGGTCAGCGCGCGTTCGATATATGCGTCGCTGAAGGTCGAGCCGACCTGCCGCAGGTATTTCGCATACGCGCGCAGGATCGTCACTTCGCGTGCGCTCAGGTGGGCGCGCAGCACGAGGCGGTTGAAGTCGTCGTTCTCGATCCGGCCGCTCCAGATCCGGTCGAATGCATCCTCGAACAGGCCTTTCACGCGCTCGATGTCGAACTCGGTATCGTCCGCGAGCTCGAGGCCGAAATCGTGTATCCACGCATGCGCGCCATCCTGCGTCTGGATCCGGTATGGCCGCTCCTCGTCGACGCGCACGCCGAGATGTTCGAGCATCGGCAGGCTGCGCGACAGCGCGATCGGGTCGCCCGCGCGATAGACCTTGAAGCGGAACGCGCGCGGCCCGGCCTCGATCGGCCGGTACAGGTTCATCGCGAGCTGGCCCGAGTCCTTCACGCGCTCGATCAGCTCGATGTCGCGCACGGCCGTGCGCGCCGGATAGTCGTCGCGATAGCCGGCCGGGAACGACTCGGCATAGCGTTGCAGCAGACGGTTGCCTTGTTCTTCGCCGAATGCGTCGAGCAGCGCGTCGGCGAGATCGTCCTGCCAGCGGCGCGTGACTTGCACGAGCCGCGTTTCGAGTTCGCGCGTGTCGACGTCGGGCATCGTGCCCGGTTCCGCATGCACGACGAAATGAATCCGCGCGATCGCCGATTCCGACAGCAGCGGCGTGAATTCGACGTTCACGCCGTTGTACGCGTCGACCAGCAGCTTCGCGATGCGGCGGCGCAGGTCGGTGTTGTACTTGTCGCGCGGCACGAACACGAGACACGACACGAAGCGGTCGAACCGGTCGCGCCGCACGAACAGGCGCGTGCGCTGGTGTTCCTGCAGGCGCAGGATGCCGAGCGCGATGTCGTAGAGCTGGTCTTCGTCGGCCTGGAACAGTTCGTCGCGCGGATAGGTTTCGAGCACCGTCACGAGCGACTTGCCGAGATGCCCCTTCGGCAAAAAGCCCGCGCGCCGCACGATGTTCGCGCACTTGCGGCGCACGATCGGGATCTCGGCGCTCGACACCATGTATGCGGTCGATGTGTAGAGCCCGATGAAGCGGCGCTCGCCGGTGACCTTGCCGTCGGCGCCGACGAGTTTCACGCCGACGTAGTCGAGATAGCCGGGCCGGTGCACCGTCGCGCGCGAATTCGCCTTGGTCAGGAAGATCGGCCACGCGCCGGTGATGATGTCGGCGGCGGCCTGCGGCAGCGGCGTGACGTCGGGCGCGTCGGACGTGCGCAGCGATTCGCGCAGGATGCCGAAGCCCGAGCCCTCGATGCCGCGCAGGCCGAAGCCCGTGCCGTCCGACACGAGCGCGTAGTCGCGCTGGCCGAGGAACGTGAAGTGATCGGCGGCCATCCATTCGAGGAATGCGCGCGCCTCGATGTCCTCCGCGGTCGCTTCGCGCGCCTTCATCTCCTTGATCGTCGCGCGGGCGATGTCGACGATCTTCGGCCAGTCCTCCACCGACGCGCGCACGTCGCCGAGCACGCGTGCGATGTCCTCGCGCAGCGTGTCGAGCAGCGCGGCGTCGCCGCAGCGGTCGACTTCGAAATGGATGAACGACGCGAGTTGCGACTGGCCGTCGCTCGAGGTCGCGCCGCCCGCGTCGACCCGCTCGATGCCGCCGCCGGCGCCGCGCCAGATGCGGAACACCGGATGCAGCGCCGAATGCAGCGCGAGCCCGAGACGGTTGACGGCCATCGTCACCGAGTCGACCAGGAACGGCATGTCGTCGTTGACGATCTCGATCACCGTGTGATCGGAATGCCAGCCGTGCTGTTCGAGGATCGGGTTGTACACGCGCAGGCGTTCGCTGCCGGGCACGAATTTCTGGGCGGTCTGCCAGTGCGCCATCGCGGCGCCGTACAGGTCGGCGATGCTGCGATTCTGCAGATCGTCGGCGTCGACGAAATCGTAGTAGTGACGCAGGAAGGGTTCGACGATCCGGAACGTGGCTTCGGGCAGGCGGGCGCGCGCGAATTCGACGACATCGGAGAGCAGGTGTGCGACGACTTCCTCGTTCTTCGCTTCCATGGCGGTCTCCGTCGGGTGGCCATTGGCTGCTGCGTCTGTCCGGCATTATGCGCCGATTGCGTGACAAAGCGATGTGCGGGTGCACAAGGGCGGTGGGTGTGAGGCGGGCATCTGCAGCGCCCGGACGCTGCAGATGTGGGTCAAGTCAACTCCGGCGGCTTCAGGTCGGGATGTCGCATGTAGAGCGGGTTCATGAAGTCGAGTAGCATCGTGTTCAATAGCGAGGAAACGAAGTCGCGATAGGCGATGAATTCTGAATCCGGGCACGACGCCTTGACTGTCAGCAGAGAGCGATCGAGATCGGCCCCCATTTGTAGGATCATATCGTTCAGGGCGTGCGCGACTTGCTTGTCCGTGATCATGGGGTTCACCTTGTTAGCATCCGGCTAGTGCGTTGCAACTGTTGACGCAGTTCCGTGGATACGGATTTGCAGGCGCCGGGATTCGCGAAGGAAATCAACGAAAAAAGCAGGGCGGCGGAGTAACCTTTGAGTGTTCTGATTTTCACGGTGTCTACTTGCAGTAATGAGTTGCGTATCGGCATGAATTTGCGTGCCGGAGTTCATTGCTGGCGATGACACCGATGAAGGTGAGTGGCTGGCTATTGTGATAAATGCGATTATTTTTAAACTAATTGAAAATAGTTGTTAATTAAAATGCAGTGATGAAATTGTCTGTGTGATGATAAAAATAGTAGTTGTCGATGTTGATGTCAATGACAATATATTGGGATAACTAACGAATGTGAGCACCTGAGAGCGAGGTGCCGCGTCCTCGTGGTGCGGACGCAGGCCTTTTACGGGGTGTTGTCAGCCCTCGTCGCTCCACAGCTTGCCGGCGGTCGCCCAGTTTTCCTTCTTCACGTCGGTGAGGATGATGTCGACCGAGCCCGGCGCGCAGCCGAGCGTTTCGCACGTGACGCGTGTGATTGCTTCGACGAATGCGCGCTTCTGCTCGACGGTGCGGCCTTCGAATAGCTGGATATTGAAAGTCGGCATGGCATGAGGCTCCGGTTGGAATGGATTGAACGATTGACGGTGAACGATGCGGTCGGGTGCGGAGGCAACGTCAGTCGCGATACGACGGATCGATCCGGTCGAGCCGGCGCAGCAGCGCCGGCCATTCCAGTTCGCCTTCGATTGCGCCGCCGTCGAGCAGTTGTTCCGCGGTGCGCTCGGCGATGGCCGGCGCCGGCAGCACGAGCGGTCCGCCGCCGGCCTGCGCGCGCACCTGGATGTCGCACGCCTTGATCAGCGTATCCATCAGCACATAGGCTTCGGCGACGGTCCGGCCGACCGTCAGCGTGCCGTGGTTGCGCAGCAGCAGCGCGGATTTCGCGCCGAGGCTCGCGGTCAGCCGCGCGCCCTCGGCCGGCGAGAACGCGAGCGCTTCGTAGTCGTGGTACGCGAGGTCGCCATGAAAGCGCAGCGCATGCTGCGACGCCGGCAGCAGCCCGTCGCGCTGGATCGACACGGCGATGCCGGCCGTATTGTGCAGGTGCATCACGCAGACCGCGTCGGCGCGTGCGGCGTGCACGGCCGCATGCAGTGCGAAGCCGGTCACGTTGACCGCGTGCTCGCTGGCGCCGATCCGGTTGCCGGCCAGGTCGATCTTCACGAGGTTCGACGCGCGAACCTCGTCGAACGTGAGGCCGAACGGATTGATCAGGAAGTGGCCGGGTTCGCCCGGCACGGTCGCGGACAAATGCGTGTAGATCAGGTCGTCCCAGCCGTTCAGCGCGACGAGCCGGTACGCGGCCGCGAGGTCGACCCGCAGCTTGCGTTCGGCGTCCGAGATCGGGCCGCCGGGCTTCACGGCATCAGGACGGTATGCGAATGACATCGGGTTCTCCGAGGGTGAAGCGGCGCGCGACGGCTACGGTCGCCCACGACGCGAGCGCGAACGGGGCCGTGAACACGGGGATGTCCGCACACATCGCGAGCCACTGGAGCAGCGCGGCGAGGGCGGCGGCCGCGAGCGCCGCACGCGGGCCGCGCGGCATCAGCGCGAGCGCGGCGAGCGCACCGTTGAAACCGAGCAGGCCGTCGGCGAATGCGCCGCCGCTCGCGCCGAGCGCGACCAGCAGCACGGTCGAAACGAGCGCGCCGCCAAGCGCGAACACGGCCGCGCGGCGCGACGCGACGGCGAGGCCGGCGACGACCAGCGCGCCGGCCCACGCGCCGTGCGCGAAGGTGGTTTGAGCGACGCCCGACAACAGCGCGGCGGCAGCGGAATCGAACGTCAGCAGCGCGTCGGCGCTCGCGCCGTCCGCATGCTGCAATGCGACAAACGGCAGCCACAGCGCGGTGACGGCCAGGCACGGGCTCGAATACGGGCACTGACGCCAGCGGGCGAGCGGCTTGCGCATCGCGCGTTGCACGAGCGCCGCGCCGATCGCGACCAAGGGTATCAGCGCGACGGCGGCGAGTGGATGGGGCGCGAACAGCACGGCGATCAGCGCGGCCAGCGCGCCGTTGAAGCCGTGCAGCCCCTGTTCGACGTCGCGGCGTTCGGCGCCCATCAGCACGGCCGTCATGCTGGCGGCGGCCGAGCCGACCAGCGCCGCGCACGCGAGCCGCAGGTCGGTCAGTGCCAGCGCGACGAGCAGCAGCGCGCCGGTGAGCGCATTCGCCTGTAGCACGACCTGCCCGATGCCGCGCAGCAGGATGCGCAGGTCGATCGACGGCGAGGCGGGGCGGGCGGTAGGCATGATGGCAGCGGAACAGGATGAGCCGCGAGCATAGGACACTCCGCGATGCACCGGAATAGGGAATTCTGGATAGTCAGGATTTGAGGTCGATGCCCTGAAACGGGGCGTCGAGAGGTGCGGGGCGCGTACTTGGAGGTGTTTTGTTGGCATTTTCGCGAGATTCCGGCGATTCGATATCAAACTTGCGCCATCGCTATTGTTTTCGCGTGCCCGCTGGGCTGCCGCCAAGGGGGGGCCAATGCGCGTCAGTTTCAACGCTCTAGCGACCGGGCCGCCGAGCTGGACTCGATCGACGGTGACATTCCGGATAGCGATGATTTATGTGACGATGCCCCGACACGGGATACCAAGGAGGTGGAACGATGCGTGAGGTGCGGTGGGCGTCGCTCGAAGGCGACGGGGTCGAACATCTGACGTTCGACCGCAGTGGCGGCGCGATCGTCGTCGAAAGCGCCGTGGTCGGCCAGCGGTACGGCCGCGCGTACGGGCTTGCGTATCGCGTCGAGTGCGATTCGCAGTGGCGGGTGAAGTACGCGGTGCTCAAGGTGATGGGCGGCGGCACGCTCGAGCTGCACGGCGACGGGGCCGGGCACTGGCGCGACGGTTCAGGCCGCGAACTGTACGAGCTCGCCGGCTGCATCGACATCGACATCGCGGCGACGCCGTTTACGAATTCGCTGCCGATCGGCCGCCTCGAGCTCGCGCGCGGCGAGCGGCGGCCGATCGACGTCGCGTACATCTCGACGCCCGACCTGACGGTCACGCCGGTCAAGCAGGCTTATGCGTGCATCGAACCGGGCCGCCGCTACCGCTACGAAGGGATCTTCCGGAATTTCACCGCGGAAATGGACATCGACAACGACGGGCTCGTGATCGACTACGAAACGCTGTTCAAGCGCCTGCCGCCGCTGCGCTGAACTGCGGCGCCCGTTTGCGCGGCCGGCGCCGCCGCCGGTACTGCCGCGACCGCGGGCCGTTCATGCGCGGACGCGAACCGGTCGATCCGCGACGCGATCAGGTCGGGATGGCGCAGCACGATCCAGTGCGTGCCATCGATTTCCTCGCGCACGTGGTCACCGAGCCAGCGGTCGAGGTCGACCGACATCTCGGGGGTCACGTAGCGGTCGCGTACCGGGACGAGGATCTGCACCGGCGCCTGCGCGTACCGTTCACGCGGCTTGCGGGCCCGCGCGAGAAAGTTCGCACGGTACATCTGCATCCCGTTCAACGCGTTCTTCAGTTGCACGGGATCGCGCTCGGCCCGCACGCGTTCGGTGAGCTGGAGCCAGCGCGGCCACAGCGCGGCCCCGCCGAGCCGCCATACCAGCGACGGCACGACCGGCAGATGGAAGAACCCGATGTACCACGACTTCAGGCTCTGCTTGAGCCGCAGCTTCGCGCGGAACACGTGATCGAGGCACGGGCCCGAGATCGACGTGTACGACGCGATGCGGCCGCGCAACGCCGGGTCGGTCACGGCCTCCCAGCACTGGATCGAGCCCCAGTCGTGGCCGACGAGATGGAACGGCCGGCCGCCGCAGGTCGCGTCGGCGACTGCCTTCAGGTCGCCGGCGAGCCGCTCGAGCGTGTAGTCGGCGCGGCGGCGCGGCGCATCGGATGCGCCGGCGCCGCGCACGTCGTACGCGATCACGCGGTAGCGCTTCGCGAGCCGCGCGCGGATCGGCGCCCACACGGCCGCCGAGTCGGGATAGCCGTGCACGAGGATCAGCGGCGGCGCGCGGCGCGACCCGCTTACGTAGACGGCGAGTTTCACGTCGCCGGACTGGACGGTCAGCATCTCGTGAGCGCGCGCCATCGCGTCATGCCTGCGCGACCGAATGCAGCGGCACGCGGCGCGGGGCGGCTTGCGCCGCATAGCGCGCGTTGGTCGCGTCGATGTTCTCGAGCAGCGTGTCGAGCTCCTGCAGGTATTGATGGTTGTCGTGATCCCACGGGTGGAAGCCCGGACGGAAGTAGTCGAGCCATTCGCGCGCGATGCTCGGGAACACGCCGTTCTTCGGACTGTACAGATACTTCACGAGGCGCCACATGCCGCCGAACTTGCCGTGTTCTCGACGGTGCGCGCGCATCAGCCGCACGTGGAAGTCGAACACGATGGCCCAGAAGAATACGGTCGTCGTCAGCATCGTGCCGGTGCGCAGCAGGTAGCTGCCGAGGCCCGGCTTCATCACGGTGCGCCACACGTCGTAGGACACCGCCTTGTGCTCGGTTTCCTCCATCGCATGCCACATCCACATCTGCTGGTAGCCCTCGACCGAGCCGTCGATCCGGTGTTCGTGGCCCGACAGCAACTGGTTCGCGAGGATCGCCGTGTAGTGCTCGAGCGCGATCGTGATCGCCAGCTGCATCGAGTGCGGCAGCACCTTCTTGAACCAGCCGAGGATCGTCCACAGGCGCTTGTCGAGCTTGTGCGCGGGCAGGCCGGACGCCTGCAGCAGGTCGTTGTACTCGATGTGCTCGCGCGT
>NZ_BCPP01000014.1:0-20253 GCF_016586125.1 Burkholderia sp. E168m23 | reverse complement strand
GCTCGCGCGGATTCCCGTCGTGCTGGTCACGGACATCTACGCGAGCGCGGCACTGCTCGGTGCGGTCGTCGTCGTGTCGTGCCGGCGACTCGGCTGCCCGCCCGTTGTCGCGGCCGTGCTCGGCGGCGTCGCGTGCTTTGCGCTGCGGATCGCGGCGGTGAGGTTCGGCTGGCAGTTGCCAAAAATTGCCGCGGGGGCATAGGCGCCCGGCTCACGACTGCTTCGTTGCCGCCGGCACGTCGAACACGCGGTCGAACGCCCACTGGAACACGAACGCGTAGCAGAAGAAGAACGCGAACAGCCCGATATCGACGACGAACGCATCGAACCACGAGATGTCGAGCCACCCCGACACGACCGGCACGAGGATGAAGATCAGCCCGCCCTCGAATCCGGTGGCGTGCAGTATGCGCCGCCCGAGCGTACGCGCCGGCTGCCGGCGCGACGCTTCCCAGCGCTCGAACAGCGCGTTGAAGATCAGGTTCCACAGCATCGCGATCGCCGACATCGTCGCCGACAGCGCGCCTGAATAGACGAGATCCTGCTTGAAGATCGCCGCGATCACGGGCGAGATGCAGGAAATGGCGATCGCTTCGTAGAGCACCGCCTGCGTGATCCTGCGCGGTAGGCCTTGCACGGGTTCCTCCTGTTCGAGGGCAACCGCCGCGGCGCCATGCCGCGACGTCCCGCAAGGCTAGCCGCGTTGCGCACCTGCTTCAATTCACCTAATCTCACCCCGATTGAATCGAATTCAACCCGGCCGCGTCCGGCCCGCGAGGCTCCGTGTTCTCGAAAATTCCCCTGACCGCATTGCGTGTATTCGAAGCGTCGGCACGGCTCGGCACGTTCAAGGCCGCAGCCGATGAACTGTCCGTGACGCCGGCCGCCGTGTCGCACCAGATCAAGTCGCTCGAGAGCCGCGTCGGCGTGCTGCTGTTCGAGCGCGGCGCGGGCGGCGTGCGGCTGACGGAAGAAGGCGAGCGGCTGTTTCGCGCGAGTCACGATGCGTTGCTGGCGTTGAGTCGCGGGCTCGACGCGCTGCGTCCGGATGCGGCCGACGAGCGTGCGCTCGTGCTGACCACCACGCCCGCCTTTGCGGCGATGTGGCTGATTCCGCGTCTCGGCGCGTTTCGTCGCGTCGATCCGCATCTGCACATCAAGGTCGAAACGGGCAACGCGCTCGTCGATCTCGAACGGGATGCACGGATCGATCTCGCGATTCGCGCGACGTCGCGAAAGTTTCCCGCGCTGCACGAGATTGCGTTGATCGACGAATATTTCGGTGCGTATGCGGCCGCCGGGTTCGACGCGCATCGCACCGACGAGCCGCTCGACCTGATCGAGACCGTGTGGGATACGCCGCTGCCCGTGTCGGTCGACTGGGCGTCGTGGTGCCGCGCGGCGGGCCGGGAAGCGTGGCTCGAACGCGCGGTGTTTCGCCATTACGACGACGAGCATTACGCGTTGCAGGCCGTGCTGCACGGGCAGGGTATCGCACTGCTCAGCTCCGTGCTGGCCGCCGAGCATGTCGAGCGCGGCGCGTTGGTGCCGATTGAGCCCGCGGTGCGGCTCGCCGGTGCGCGCTTCGTCGCGCTGTGCCGGCCGGGGCGGGAGCGCGAGCCGCAGGTCAGGCGGTTTCTCGACTGGCTCGAAGCGGAAATCGCACGGACGCGTGCGTCGGTCGGGCGGATAGCGCCGGCTGCGTGAAGCGCCGGTCGGTTACGCCGGCGCGCGAATTCCGTTCGGCAACGTGCGGATGGTTGCGTTTCGTTTGGTGTCCGCGCGTGATTAACCGAAGCGCACGCAATACACCGGCGGCAAATGCGCCGATACCTGTTGCCAGTGCTCGCCGCCATCGGCGGACGTCCATAACCCGCCGGTCGTCGACGCCATCGCGAGGCGCGTGCCGGAATCGTCCACCGCGAGCCCGTGCCGGTACACGAGGTCGTACGCGGGCGCGGCCGGCAACCCGTTCGACAGGCTCTCGAAACTGCGGCCGCCGTCGCGCGTGCGCGTGACGACGAACCGGCCGTTTACCGGAATCCGGCACGCGTCCTTCACGGCCGGCACGAACCACGCGGTATCCGGTTCGTGCGGATGCACGGCCACCGCGAAACCGAAGCTCGACGGCTCGGCTTCGATGCGCCGCCAGTGTTCGCCGCTATCCGTCGAGCGGAAGATCGCGCAGTGATGCTGCATCCATAGCACGTCCGGGTTGGCCGCGCACTGCACGACGCGGTGCGGGTCCTGCATGTTCGGCTCGCCGCGCCGCTCGGGCGGCATGTAGTCGGCCTCCATGCCTTCCGCGGTCACGCGCCACGTCGCGCCGCCGTCCGCGGTCTGCCAGACGCCGCCGCACGAGATGCCGACGGTGACGTGCCGGCTGTCGCGCGGATCGACCATCACCGAATGGATGCCCGGCGCGTCGTACCCGCCGCCGCCCCATTCGGCGCGTTCGGGGCGATTCCACAGCGCGCGGTTGAGTACCCACGAATCGCCGTGATCGTCGGAGCGGAACAGGCCGCCGGGAATCGTGCCGGCCCACAGCACGCCCGGTTCGTCCGCGCCGCCGGTTTCGAGCGACCAGATTTGCTGAAGGGTCCACGGCGGCTGCGGCGATCCGGTAGGCGCGTCGGCGGTGTCGACGCTGCCTGCGTGCGTGTCGGCGCGGGCGGGCGACGCGTCGGCGGGCTGGGGCGGATAAACCGGGACTGCGCATTCCTCCCAGTCGGTGGCGCCGGCTCGCAGGCGATGCAGTTTCACGCCGAAATGGCCGAGATTGAGTGCCGCATACAGCGTGCGGTCGCGCGGGTCGGCGAGCGCCATGCTGACTGGTTCGCCGATGAAATGCGGTTCGCCGGGCGTCCAGCCGCCATGACCGTCGGGTTGCAGGACGAACAGGCCCTTGCGGGTGGCGACGAGCAGTCGATCGTTCATGTTGCGATGTCTCCGGATGGTCCGCCTTGGTGAGACGGCACTTGGTATGGGGATGTGCTCGGGCATCCGGTCCCTTTATCCGCCGGTCAGCGCCTGTACGACATACACGCGGCTGGTGGCCCCGAGCGCATCGGACAGGCGCTGCCGGTCGCGGATCGGCTGGCCGTCGATGAACACCGACAGGTGCTTTCGCAGCGCACCCTGGTCGTCGACGATGTAGCCGCGCAGCCGCGGCTGCTCGTTGAAAATGGTGTCGAATGCCTCGCCGACCGTATGCGCGTCGACGTCGCGCTCGGGCGTTTCGACATGCCGCTGGATCGACGCGGCGAAGAAGAGATGCGCCATGGCGGTAGCTGGCAGGAGCCGCACGAAGGGACGGCTTGTAGTGTAGGCGATCCGGCGGGTGTCGAAAGGCGGAACGGAGCGGCCGCAAGCGATGGCGTTTGCCATGGCGTCTGCGCGGGCTGGCGGCGGCTAAACCGGAATCGACCGCCCCCTGATCCGGATGCCGAGCCGCACGACCCCGATCACCGCATTCGACAGCCACATCAGCCAGCGCGGCATTCCGCGCCGACGGATATCGAGCAGCAGCACGATCCGCACGGCATCGCTGTCGTTCCACACCTCGTGCGTGAACGTGTCGTCCCACAGCAGGAAGCGGCCTTCGTCGAGCCGGTATTCGTGTCCGTCGACCTTCAGCACGGCGGCCGGCGTGCCGTCGGCGCGCTTCGGCATCGACAGCACGAGATAACCGCGCAGGATGCCGCGAAACGGCCCGCGATGCGGCGGGATGTGCTTGCCGGGCGCGAGGAACGACAGCGACGCGGACAGCACGTCCGGCGACGCCGCGACGAGCGACGCGACGGTCGGGCAGCGCGACAGATTGCGCGGAAACGGCTGGCCGTACGCCTGCATGATGAACATGCGCCAGTCGCGTGCATCGTTGGCCGAGATGTCGTACTGCTCGCGCATGATTTCGTGAAAGCGCGGGATGCGCGGCATGTCGCGTGCTACCTCCAGCGCCTCCGCGCGGATCGCCGGCCACGCGCGCACGAAACGCTCGGCATCCGGGAATGCGGACGCGTCGAGCACCGCACCGCTGTCGATATGGCGGTCGTACAGCGTGCGCAGCAGGGCGGCTGCATGGTCGTAAGCGGCGGACATGTCGATCGATGGGCGGCCCGGATGAAGTGGGGGTCAGTCTGCCCGAAGCACGGCGGGCATTGCGTTACGTCAGGTTACGCCGGCTGACGAATGAATGACAGTTCGATGAACGTTCGGCAGGCGCGCATGGAAAGGCGGGAATAAACCCGGCCCCTCCGTCGTCATACGGGTGTAGCACGTCGTCTCGTTGACTGATGAAGCTGATGAAGGAGTGGAACATGAACACGCACTGGCTGGTAGCCGCCACGGTGGCGGCGATGTCTCTCGCAGGTGTCGCGACGCAAGCGTCGGCACAGGCGCTCACGCGCGAACAGGTCCGGCAGGAACTGATCGATGCACAAAACAACGGGCTGCGCTTCGTGACCGATACGTCGTATCCGGACGTGAGCCCGCTGTTCCAGCAGCCGGCCGAGCGGATGCCGCAGCGGCAGGCCAGCACGGCGGTCGGCAGCGATCCGGCCGTGTCGTCCGACGCGGGCAAGCCGGCGGCGATGTCGCCGCGTCGAGGCGCC
Organism: Burkholderia sp. E168m23; assembly: GCF_016586125.1. NCBI lineage: Bacteria > Pseudomonadati > Pseudomonadota > Betaproteobacteria > Burkholderiales > Burkholderiaceae > Burkholderia > Burkholderia sp. E168m23. Next base: position 15,640 of record NZ_BCPP01000014.1, on the reverse strand, counting down.
GCCGCATGCGTCGGCCCCGCGAGCTTCTGCACGGTCTATTTCGGAAGCTGAGCCGCGGGCCTGCATTCTCAGGTCACGCAAATCCCGTGGTTGATCGATACGTCACATTGAAGGAGTTCATGATGAAAACATATATCGCACTACTGACGATGATCGCTGCGATCGTCGGTCAGTCGGCATTCGCACAATCGGCCGCACCGTTGACGCGTGCGCAGGTTCGCGACGAACTGATTCGCCTCGAAGCGGCCGGGTACGACCCGGCGAAGGGCGACGACGGCGAGTATCCGGCCGATATCCAGGCCGCGGAAGCGAAGCTCGCCGAGCAGGATGGCGCGCGGATGGCGGCGTCGGCGACGCGGGCGGCCGAGCCCGGCATGCCGGCGCAGGTCGGCAACTAGGCGCCGTTATGTACCCGTGTTGCGCGCGACCGTCGGCATCGCGGCACAGCGAGGCACGTGCGCGGCGTGTCGCGCGGAGACGAATCGTGTGGAGCGGTGGTGCGGTGTTGTCCCGGCGTCGATGTGTACTTCAGGCAGGCGGCCGGGACGCAACGCGCGTCGCTCGATGTCGGGGAATCGGCCAGGCCACGTTCGGCCGGGCTGCACCGATGCGGCCCGACCCCGCGCAACTCAGCGCTGTTCGTCCGCGATATGGCTGCGGATCACGTCCACGAACGACGTGTCGCCCTTCAGCCCGAGCGCTTCCGCACGCGACGTATCCCAGCGGCCGGGCCAACTGCCGACGATCTTCTCGACGCGTTCGTCGGGCGCATGACGGATCAGCTTCACGACCTCGTCGCCCGCGACTTCGCGCAGCGCCGCGATCATCTCGTCGACCGATACCGACAGCCCCGGCAGGTTGATCACGCGCTTGTTGCCGAGCTTTGCGCCGTTGATCTCGCACCCGGCGACGAGCGCGTCGATCGCGCCGCGCGGCGACAGCAGCCACAGCCGCGTCGAGCCGGGCACCGGGCACACGCTTTCCTCGCCGTTCAGCGGCTCGCGGATGATGCCGCTCGCGAACGACGACGCGGCCGCGTTCGGGCGGCCGGGCCGTACGCTGATGGTCGGCAGCCGCAGCACGCGGCCGTCGACGAAGCCGCGCCGCGCGTAGTCGCACAGCAGCAGTTCGGCGATCGCCTTCTCGGCGCCGTACGACGATTGCGGGTTGAGCGCGGTGTCGTCCTGCACGACGTCGGGCAGCGCGCCGCCGTACACCGCGACGGAGCTCGTGAACACGACGCGCGGCTGGTGGCCGCGGGCGCGGCACACTTCGAGCAGGGTGCGCGATGCATCGAGGTTGATCCGCATGCCGAGATCGAAATCGGCTTCGGCCTGCCCGCTGACGATCGCCGCGAGGTGGAAGATCGCGCCCGTCTGCGTGTCGATCGCGCTGTCGAGCACCGCGCGATCGGCGATGTCGCCGACGATCGACGTCACGCGCGCATCGCCGAAATCGCTGCCCTTGACGACGTCGAGCAGCACCAGCTCGTCGATCTTCTCGATACGGCCGTCCGGGCCGGTCAGTTCGCCGCGCTCGAGCAGCTTGCGCGCGAGACGCTGGCCGAGAAAGCCGGCGCCGCCGGTGATCAGTACTTTCATGTTGTTGACCCTCTGGGAAATACGGGAATTACAGATATGTCTTGAGCCAGCCGAGGCCTTCCGACGTACCGGCCTTCGGCCGATACTCGCAACCGATCCAGCCGTCGTAGCCGAGCGCGTCGATCAGCGCGAACAGGTACGGGTAGTTGAGTTCGCCGACATCCGGCTCGTGGCGTTCCGGCACGCCCGCGATCTGGATATGGCCAATGCCCGCGAAATCGCGCTTGAGCTTCATCGCGAGATCGCCTTCGACGATCTGGCAGTGGTAGCAGTCGAACTGCACCTTCAGGTTCGGCGCGCCGACTTCCGCGCGGATCGCCTGCGCGTCGTCCTGGCGGCTCAGGAAGTAGCCGGGCATGTCGCGCTGGTTGATCGGCTCGATCAGGATCGTGATGCCGTGCGCGGCGGCCGCCTGCGCCGCATGACGCAGGTTCGCCAGATACGTGTCGCGATGGCGCGCGCGGTCGGCGCCCGGCGGCACCATGCCGGCCATCACGTGCAGCTTCTTGTTGCCGATCACGCGCGCATAGTCGAGCGCCAGGTCGATGCCGCGGCGGAATTCGTCCTCGCGGCCAGGCAGCGATGCGATGCCGCGTTCGCCCGCGGCCCAGTCGCCCGGCGGCGCGTTGAACAGCGCCTGTTCGAGGCCGTGCGCGTCGAGGCGCGCGCGGATGTCCTCGGCGGCGAAGTCGTACGGGAACAGGTACTCGACGGCCTTGAAGCCGTCATGGGCGGCAGCGGCGAAGCGTTCGAGAAACGCATGCTCGGTGTACATCATCGAGAGGTTGGCGGCGAAGCGTGGCATGGCGGCGGGTCCTGTGTATGAATGGGGCGGGGCGCCGTGCGCCCCGCGTCGAATGATGAATCGGCCAGCGGCGAATCAGCGGTTCACGAGTTTGGCGGGCGTGAGCCACACGGCGATCGCGCCGATCACGAGCATTGCGGCGAGCACGTACATGCCGGACGCGGTGCTGTGCGTGGCGTCCTTCAGGTAGCCGATCACGTACGGGCTCGCGAAACCGGCGAGGTTGCCGACCGAGTTGATGATCGCGATCCCGGCCGCGGCCGCGGAGCCCGCGAGGAACGCGGTCGGCAGCGACCAGAACAGCGGCGCGCAGGTCAGCACGCCGCCTGCCGCGAGCGACAGGAACACGATCGACACCGCCGTATTGTGCGAGTACGACGCGGCGACCGCAAACCCGATCGCGCCCATCAGCGCCGGCACGATCAGGTGCCAGCGGCGTTCGCGCCGCTTGTCCGCGCTGTGGCCGAACAGGTTCATCACGACGATCGCGACGACGAACGGAATCGCCGACAGCAGGCCGATCTGCAGCGTATCGGTAATGCCGGTCGATTTGACGAGCGTCGGCATCCAGAACGTGAGCCCGTACTGGCCGGTGACGAACGCGAAGTAGATCAGCGACATCCACCACATGCGCGGGTCCGAGAACACGGCCTTCAGCGAATGGCCGTGCTGCTGCTGTTCCTGCGGCTGCGCGGCGATTTCGTCCTCGAGCAGCTGCTTCTCGCGCTCGTCGAGCCACTTCGCGCCGCGGATGCTGTTGTCGAGATACAGGATCGTCGCAATGCCGATGAGCACGGCCGGCACGGCCTCGATCATGAACATCCATTGCCAGCCGTGAAAGCCCGAGCCGCCGTGGAAGCGCTCCATGATCCAGCCCGACAGCGGGTTGCCGAAGATGCCCGACACCGGAATCGCGGACATGAACACCGCGATGATCTTCGCGCGGCGATGCGACGGGAACCAGTACGTGAGGTACAGGATCACGCCCGGATAGAAGCCGGCTTCCGCGAGCCCGAGCAGAAAGCGCAGCACGTAGAACTGCGTCGGCGTCTGCACGAAGGCGAACAGCGCGGACAGCAGGCCCCACGTGATCATGATCCGCGCGATCCAGATGCGCGCGCCGAGGCGGTGCATCAGCAGGTTGCTTGGCAGTTCGAACAGAAAGTAGCCAAGGAAGAAGATGCCGGCGCCGAGTCCGAACACGGTTTCGCTGAACGCGAGATCCTGCGACATCTGCAGCTTGGCGAAGCCGACGTTCACGCGGTCGAGATATGCGACCACGTAGCAGAGCATCAGGAACGGCACGATGCGCCAGAACACTTTCTTGTAGGTGCGGTCGAGTTCGCCCGATTGGGCGGCCGCGGCGGGCGAGCGGCTTGCGGCCGCGTCGAGAGCAGTCATCGTCGTCTCCAGGACTATGGTGTGCCGGCGGCGCGTACGCCGCCGGATCGTGTGTGTGCTGACGGAAAGGCCCGCGCACACGGCGGGCATGAAAACCGGTACGGACTACTGGGCGATCAGGGCACGACGCGTTACCAGCGCGCGCCGAAGGTCTGGCGCAGTTCGTCGAGCGCCGCGTCGGTCAGCGGTTCGGGCTTCGGCTGGGTCATCAGCCACAGCCGCGCCGTTTCCTCGAGCTCCTCGAGCGCATACGACGCGTGCGATACCGACGGCCCCCACATCACGGGGCCGAGGCGATCGAGCAGCACGCCGCGCACCCGGTCGGCCAGCGCCGCGACTTCGGCCGCGACGGCCGGGTCGCCGGGGCGGCGGTAACGGATCAGCGGGATGTGGCCGACCTTCATCACGTAGTACGGCGTGATCGGCGGCAGCACGTCGGTGTCGCGCCACACGCCGGCGAGCGTCAACGCGACGAGATGCGTCGAATGCGTGTGGACGACGCCGTTCGCCTCCGCGTTGCGCGCGTAGATGCCGCGATGCAGCGCGAGCGTCTTCGACGGCTTGCCGCCCGAGACGGGTTGGCCGTCGGTGCCGACCTTCGCGATGTCGTTCGGGTCGAGCCGGCCGAGGCACGCGTCGGTCGGCGTGATCAGCCAGCCGTCATGCAGGCGCGCGCTGATGTTGCCGGCGCTGCCGACCGCATGGCCGCGCGCATACAGGCTCGCGCCGACGACGCAGATCTCTTCGCGCAGTTTCGCTTCGTCGCTCATCGTGCGGCTCCGTCCAGCGCGCGCAGCGCCTTGTCGAAAAAGTCCGTGGTGCCGAAGTTGCCGGATTTCAGCGCGAGGCCGAGCGGCTGCGCGTCGATGGTGGCCGTGGCCGGCACGCCCGGATCGATCTGCGCGCCGATCTGCAGCGACTTCACGTCGAGCGCCTGCACGACTGCGCCGGACGTCTCGCCGCCGGCGACGACGAACTTGCGCACGCCGAGTTCGCGCAGCCCGCGGGCGATCGCCGCGAGCGTGCTTTCGACGAGATGGCCGGCCGCGTCGACGCCGAGCGCCTGCTGCACGGCCTTCACTTCGTCGGGCGTGGCGGTCGCATAGATCAGGACGGGCTGGGGCAGGTGCGAGCGCGCAAACGCGAGCGCCTGATCGACGACGGGCTCGCCGCGCGAGGCCGCGAGCGGATCGATACGGAAACTCGGACGCGTCGCGCGCCATGCGGCGACCTGCGCGTTGGTGGCTTTCGACGCGCTGCCGGCGAGCACGGCCGACAGGCCGTCGATGCGCGGCAGCGACGCCGCGTTGTCGCGCTCGGGCAACTGCTCCGCGCGGCGGAAATTCGCCGGCAGGCCGAGCGCGATGCCCGAGCCGCCGGTGACGAGCGGCAGGCCCGCGCACGCTTCGCCGAGCACGTACAGATCGCGGTCCGACAGCGCGTCGGCGATTGCGAAACGGGCGCCTTCCGCGCGCAGCTGGTCGATCCGCGCGCGCACGGCCGCCGCGCCGAGCGCGATCGTGTCGTAGCGGATCAGGCCGACCGGCGACTTCGTCTGCCGTTGCAGCACGCGCATGAGGTTCGCGTCCTTCATCGGCGTGAGCGGATGATTTTCCATCCCCGATTCGTTCAGCAGCACGTCGCCGACGAACAGGTGGCCGCGGTAGATCGTGCGGCCGTTCTCGGGAAACGCCGGGCACGCGATCGTGAAGTCGCCGCCGGCCGCATCGAGCAGCGCGTCGGCCACCGGCCCGATGTTGCCCGCGTCGGTCGAGTCGAACGTCGAGCAGTACTTGAAGAAGAACTGGCGGCACCCTTGCGCGCGCAACCATGCGTACGCGGCGAGCGATTGCGCGACGGCGTCGGCGGCGGGGATCGTGCGCGACTTCAGCGCGACGACGATCGCGTCGGCGTCGACGATCGTGTCGGCAGCGGCGCCGTCGGCGGGCACGCCGATCGTCTGCACGGTGCGCATGCCGCTCTTGACGAGCATGTTCGCGAGGTCGGTCGCGCCGGTGAAATCGTCGGCGATGCAGCCGAGCAGGGGACGGGAAGCGGAAGCGGTCATGGCGGGAACGTCGTTCGAATCAGCGGGCGGGCGGCAGCGTGATGCCGGGGAAAGTCTTGATCACGGCGGAATCGTCCTCGCCGCCGTGGCCGGCGCTCGATGCGCTCATGAACATCTGGTGCGCGGTGGCCGACAGCGGCAGCGGGAATTTGCTGCGGCGCGCGGTATCGAGCACGAGGCCGAGATCCTTCACGAAGATGTCGACGGCCGATAGCGGCGTGTAGTCGCCGTTCAGGATGTGCGGCACACGGTTCTCGAACATCCACGAATTGCCCGCGCTGTGCGTGATCACGTCGTACAGCGCATCGGCATCGACGCCCTCGCGCAGGCCGAGCGCCATCGCTTCGGCGGCCGCCGCGATATGCACGCCGGCCAGCAGCTGGTTGATGATCTTCACCTTCGAGCCGATGCCGTGCGCGTCGCCGAGGCGGTACACCTTGCCCGCGATCGCGGCGAGCACGTCCTCGCAGCCCGCATACGCGGCGGCCGGGCCCGACGTCATCATCGTCATCTCGCCGGAGGCCGCGCGCGCGGCGCCGCCCGACACCGGCGCGTCGAGCATCTGCAGGCCGGCCGCTTCGATGCGTGCGCCGAGCGCGACCGCGAATTCGGGCGCGACGGTCGCGCTTGCGATCACGACGCCGCCCGGCTGCATCGCCGCGACCGCGCCGTGTTCACCGAACAGCACCGTTTCCGTTTGCGCGGCATTGACGACGAGCGTGACGACGACGTCGCATTGCGCGCCGAGTTCGGCTGGCGTCGCGCACGCGATGCCGCCTTCGGCGGCGAACGCCTGCAGCACGGTGTCGCGCACGTCGCATGCGTGCACGCGCAGACCGGCGCGCAGCAGCGAGCGTGCGACGCCGAGGCCCATCGCGCCGAGGCCGATGACTCCAATATTTCGTGACATGGTCAACCTTGATCGATTCGAGAGAGGTTCTGGACAACGGCGGCGGGCGCCGCCGGCTTCAGCAGATGCCGGCTTCCGCTAGACGGCGGGCGGCGTTGTACATGTGCGTGCGCGCCGCGTTGCGGGCGGCCATCGGGTCGCGTGCGCGGATCGCGTCGGCGATCGCCGCGTGCTCCTCGCGCACCTGCCGCGAGAAATCCTCGCGCGTCGCTTCGTTGCTGCGTGTGACCTTCACGCCGGCTTCGAGGTACTGGTTCAGGAACTGCAGCGTCTTCAGGAAATACGGGTTGCCGGTGACGGCCGCGATCGTGCGGTGGAACGCGACGTCTTCCGCGACGCCGTCGCGCCCTTCGGCCACCGCTGCGTCGATCTTGCGCAGCGCGTCGTCGATGTCGGCCATGTCGTCGGCGGTGTGGTGCAGCGCGGCCTCGGCCGCGACTTCGGCCTCGATCGCGCGGCGCACCGCGAGCAGGTGCGGCAGCGAGCTCGCCTCGACGGCTTCCGCGTAGTCGATCCGCAGCGGCCGGATCGCACCGTGCTGGTTCACGAATACGCCGCTGCCCTGGCGCGGCTCGACCACGCCCTCGTTCTTCAGCCGCGAGATCGCCTCGCGGATCACGGTGCGGCTCACGCCGAATTCCTGCGCGAGCACGGCTTCGGTCGGCAGCTTGCCGGTGGCCGAGAAGCTGCCCACTTCGATCTGCTTGAGCAGTTGCTGCGCGACATGGTCGCTCATCGCGCGGGCGGGAATTTTCTCGAACATGATGCTCAGATTTGTAAGGTGATGTGGTCATCATACAAATTTGAGCGTGCATCAGCATCCGGGATAACCCTCGTTTACGGAAGTCAATGTCGGCTAAGTTGATTGGAACCGGTTCCAAAAGATTCGAAACCGATGCGAACGTGCGCCGTTCCTGCGGTTGGCCAAGAAAGGGGCGAGTGCCCTGGGGGCGTCAGTCGGCGATGTCCTCGACCGGGTCGGCCGACGCATCGAGCGCCGCATCGACTTCGGCCACGTCGCCGCCGCGCTCGCGATACGTCGCCGGCGGCACGCCGAACTGCTTGCGGAATTCGCGCCCGAGGTGCGACGCATCGGCGAATCCGCAACTCGACGCGATATCGGCGACCGTGCGGTCCGAACTCGTCAGCAGCCACGCGGCCGTGCGCAGCCGCACCTGTTTCGCGAAGGCCTGCGGACTCTTGCCGGTTTCCGCCTTGAACAGCCGCTCGAGCTGCCGTGTCGACAGGTCGAGCTTGCACGCCAGTTCCTCGAGCGGCAGCGCACGCCCGACGTGCTGTTCCATCAGAAGAATCGCGCGCTTGACCTTCGGATGCGTAGCCGGCTCGAGGCCCGGCGGATGCGGCTGCGGCGCGTTGCCTTTCTGCATCTCGCCGACCAGCAGGATGCGCAGCGCCTTCTGCACGGTCGCATGATCGAAATGGCGCAGCAGGATCGCGGCGGCGACGTCGATCGACGCGCGGCCGCCCGAGCACGTGATCCGGCGCCGGTCGATCACGAACAGCCGGTCGGCGATCAGCAGGTCGGGATCGGCCGACGGAAAGCGCTCGATGAAATCCCAGTAATGAAACCAGCTCACGCAGGTGCGGTAGCCGTCGAGTACGCCGGCGCGCATCAGCGTGAACACGCCGGTGCAGATGCCGACCACCGTCGCGCCGCCCGCCGCCGCGCGGCGGATGAAGTCGAGTGTTTCAGGGCCGGCCTGCGGCCCCGAATGCAGCAGCCCGCCGACTACCACCACATAGTCGAACGGCTCGGCCGCGTCGAACGTCTCCCACGGCGTGATCTGGATCCCGCAACTCGCGCGCACCGGCGCGAGCGTCTCGCCGATCACGCTCCATGCGCAGCGCACCGGCTTGCTGTAGTCGCCGTCGTCGGCCGACAGCCGCAGCATGTCGACGAAGCCGGAGAAGGCCGTCAGCGTGAAGTTCGGCAGCAGCACGATGCCGAAGCGGATGCGCCGCGGCGCGGGTTCTGCGAGGGGGGAAGCGGGTACGTCGGGGGTCATCGCGGCCAATCTCTTCACGCCGGGCAGGCGGTCTCACTCGTTTCACTCGGTTTGCGGGTTGCAGCGGCCGGAGGCGGCGCGGATGCAGCCAGCGTCGCCGATCGGCCGTGGCCGGACTTGTGGTTTTCCGTCGCGAACCATCGCCAAAACGCACTTTCGGGCCGGCCGGCGCGGCGCTTGGCGGCGCTATCCCACGCCGATGCCGTTTTTGTTCTATCGGCCGATTTTACGCTTTGATGTACTGGGGCCCAACGACATTTCACGCATGCAACCCAAAGGAAGCCAGATGAACGTCAGCGCGTTCGACCTGTTCAAGATCGGCATCGGCCCGTCCAGTTCGCATACGGTCGGCCCGATGATCGCCGCGTGCCGCTTCGCGTCGCACGTGGAGGACGCGAACCTGCTCGGCTTCGTGCGCCGCGTGCGGGTCGAGCTGTACGGCTCGCTCGGCGCGACCGGCAAGGGCCACGGCACCGACAAGGCGGTGCTGCTCGGCCTCGAGGGCCACCTGCCCGACACGATCGATCCGGACCTGATCGAGCCGCGGCTCGCCGCGATTCGCGCGGAGAAGTCGCTGTCGCTGCTCGGCAAGCAGACGGTGCGCTTCGACGAGAAGGAACACATCGGCTTCTATCGCAAGCTGATGAGCGGCACGAGCATCGTGCATCCGAACGGGATGCGCTTCCAGGCATTCGACGAACACGGCCAACTGCTCGTCGAGAAAGAGTATTACTCGGTCGGCGGCGGTTTCGTCGTGAACCGCGACGGCGATCGCGTGAACGGCGTGCGCGCGGCGGTCGAGGTGCCGTATCCGTTCCGCACCGGCGACGACCTGATGCGCCAGTGCCGCGAACACGGGCTGTCGATCGCCGAACTGATGCTGCGCAACGAATGCGCGCTGCGCCCCGCCGACGAAGTGCGCGCCGGGCTGCTCGCGATCTGGCGCACGATGGCCGCCTGCGTCGAGCGCGGCTGCAAGGTCGAGGGCGACCTGCCGGGGCCGATGCGCGTGAAGCGCCGCGCGGCCGAGCTGAACGGCCGCCTGCGTTCGCGTTCGGAAGAGTCGCTGCGCGACCCGCTGTCGATGCTCGACTGGGTCAACCTGTATGCGATGGCCGTCAACGAAGAGAACGCGGCCGGCGGCCGGGTCGTCACCGCGCCCACCAACGGCGCGGCCGGCGTGATTCCCGCGGTGCTGCACTACTACGTGAAGTTCGTGCCGGGCTCGAACGAAGCCGGCATCGTCGAATTCCTGCTGACGGCCGCGGCGATCGGGATCATCTACAAGGAAACCGCGTCGATCTCCGGCGCGGAAGTCGGCTGCCAGGGCGAAGTGGGCGTCGCGTGCTCGATGGCCGCGGCCGCGCTCGCCGCCGTGATGGGCGGCACGCCGGACCAGGTCGAGAACGCGGCCGAGATCGGCATGGAGCACAACCTCGGGATGACCTGCGACCCGGTCGGCGGGCTCGTGCAGATCCCGTGCATCGAGCGCAACGCGATGGGCGCGATCAAGGCGCTGAACGCGTCGCGCATGGCGCTCAAGGGCAACGGCCAGCACTACGTATCGCTCGATTCCGTGATCAAGACGATGCGCGAAACCGGCGCCGACATGAAGACGAAATACAAGGAAACGTCGCGCGGCGGTCTCGCCGTGAACGTCATCGAATGCTAACGAAGGATCCAAACATGAGCCGCTACTCGATATTCAGCCTGTTCCGCAACGGCCTCTCGTATCACGAGAACTGGGAAAAGCAGTGGAAGAGCCCGGAGCCGAAGAAGGAATACGACGTCGTGATCGTCGGCGGCGGCGGCCACGGCCTCGCGACCGCGTACTACCTCGCGAAGGAGCACGGGATCACGAACGTCGCGATCCTCGAGAAGGGCTGGATCGGCGGCGGCAACACCGCGCGCAACACGACGATCGTGCGCTCGAACTACCTGTGGGACGAATCGGCCGCGCTGTACGAGAAGGCGATGAAGCTGTGGGAAGGGCTGTCGCAGGATCTGAACTACAACGTGATGTTCAGCCAGCGCGGCGTGATGAACCTCGCGCACACGCTGCAGGACGTGCGTGACACCGAGCGTCGCGTGAACGCGAACCGCCTGAACGGTGTCGACGCCGAATTCCTGACGCCCGCGCAGATCAAGGAAATCGAGCCGACGATCAACCTGAACAGCCGCTACCCGGTGCTCGGCGCATCGATCCAGCGCCGTGCGGGCGTCGCGCGCCACGACGCGGTGGCCTGGGGCTTCGCACGCGGCGCGGATCGCGCCGGCGTCGACATCATCCAGAACTGCCAGGTGACGGGCATTCGCCGCGAAGGCGGCGCGGTGGTCGGCGTCGATACGGTGAAGGGTTTCATCAAGGCGAAGAAGGTCGCGGTGGTGGCCGCCGGCAACACGACCACGCTCGCCGACATGGCCGGCGTGCGTCTGCCGATCGAAAGCCATCCGCTGCAGGCGCTGGTGTCCGAGCCGATCAAGCCGGTCGTCAACTCGGTGATCATGTCGAACGCGGTGCACGCGTACATCAGCCAGTCCGACAAGGGCGACCTCGTGATCGGCGCCGGTATCGACCAGTACACGGGCTTTGGCCAGCGCGGCAGCTTCCACATCATCGAAAGCACGCTGCAGGCGATCGTCGAGATGTTCCCGGTGTTCTCGCGCGTGCGGATGAACCGCCAGTGGGGCGGCATCGTCGATGTGTCGCCGGACGCGTGCCCGATCATCACCAAGACCGACGTGAAGGGCCTGTATTTCAACTGCGGCTGGGGCACCGGTGGCTTCAAGGCGACGCCAGGCTCGGGCTGGGTGTTCGCGCACACGATCGCACGCGACGAACCGCATCCGCTGAACGCACCGTTCGCACTCGACCGCTTCTACACGGGCCACCTGATCGACGAGCACGGCGCCGCCGCCGTCGCGCACTAACCGCACTGAGGAGAAAGAAACATGTTGCTGATCGAATGTCCGTGGTGCGGGCCGCGCGCCGAATCCGAGTTCACGTGCGGCGGTGAGGCCGACATCGTGCGCCCGGTGGCGAACGAGACCATGACCGACCGCGAATGGGGCGAATACGTGTTCATGCGCGAGAACAAGCGCGGGCTGCACAAGGAGCAATGGCTGCACACGCAGGGCTGCCGCCGCTGGTTCAAGGTGACGCGCGATACGGTCACCTACGATATCAAGGGCTACGAAAAGTTCGGCGGAGCATCTGCCGGCAACGCACACGAAGAGGGCACGAGCAAATGAGCCAGAAAGACCGCCTCGGCACCGGTGGCCGCATCAATCGCGCGATTCCGCTGACGTTCACGTTCAACGGCCGCACGTACCAGGGCTTCCAGGGCGACACGCTCGCGTCCGCGCTGCTCGCGAACGGCGTGCATTTCGTCGCGCGCAGCTTCAAGTACCACCGTCCGCGCGGGATCGTGACGGCGGATGTGGCGGAACCGAATGCCGTCGTGCAGCTCGAAACCGGCCCGTACACGGTGCCGAACGCGCGCGCGACCGAGATCGAGCTGTATCAGGGGCTTGTCGCGACGAGCGTGAACGCCGAGCCGACGCTCGAGAACGACAAGTACGCGATCAACCAGAAGCTCTCGCGCTTCATGCCGGCCGGGTTCTACTACAAGACCTTCATGTGGCCGCGCAACATGTGGCCGAAGTACGAAGAGAAGATCCGTGAAGCGGCCGGCCTCGGCAAGGCGCCCGAAGTGCTCGACGCCGATCGCTACGACAAGTGCTACGCGCACTGCGACGTGCTCGTGGTCGGCGGTGGCCCGTCGGGCCTCGCCGCCGCGCATGCGGCAGCGACGGCCGGCGCGCGCGTGATCCTCGTCGACGACCAGCGCGAACTCGGCGGCAGCCTGCTGTCGTGCCGCGCGGAGATCGACGCGAAGCCCGCGTTGCAGTGGGTCGAGAAGATCGAAGCTGAACTGCGCAAGCTGCCCGACGTGACGATCCTGTCGCGCAGCACCGCGTTCGGCTACCAGGACCACAACCTCGTGACGGTCACGCAGCGCCTGACCGATCACCTGCCGGTGTCGATGCGCAAGGGCACGCGCGAACTGCTGTGGAAGGTCCGTGCGAAGCGCGTGATCCTCGCGACCGGCGCGCACGAACGGCCGATCGTGTTCGGCAACAACGACCTGCCGGGCGTGATGCTGGCGGGCGCGGTGTCCACCTACGTGCATCGCTTCGGCGTGCTGCCGGGCCGCAACGTGGTCGTGTTCACGAACAACGATCGTGCATACCAGACCGCGCTCGACCTGAAGGCGTGCGGCGCGAAGGTGACGGTCGTCGATTCCCGCGCATCGTCGAACGGCGCGCTGCCGGCCGCTGCGAAGCGGCAGGGCGTGACGGTGATGAGCGGTGCGGTCGTCACGGCCGCTTCGGGCAAGTGGCGCGTATCGTCGGTCGACGTCGCGTCCTACTCGAACGGCCAGACCGGCGGCAAGCTGCAGACGCTGCCGTGCGACCTCGTCGCGATGTCGGGCGGCTTCAGCCCGGTGCTGCACCTGTTCGCGCAGTCGGGCGGCAAGGCGTGCTGGAACGACGAGAAGGCGTGTTTCCTGCCGGGCAAGCCGGTGCAGGCGGAAGCGAGCATCGGTGCGGCGGCCGGCGAATTCGGGCTGGCTCGTGCGCTGCGGCTCGCGGTCGATGCGGGCGTGGAAGCGGCGAAGGCCGCGGGCTTCACGGCCGCGCAGCGTCCGGCCGCACCGCAGGTCGCCGAAGCCGTCGAAGGTGCGCTGCAGCCATTGTGGCTCGTCGGCAGCCGCGAGGCCGCGGCACGTGGACCGAAGCAGTTCGTCGATTTCCAGAACGACGTCGCGGCGGCCGACATCCTGCTCGCCGCGCGTGAAGGCTTCGAGTCGGTCGAGCACGTGAAGCGCTACACGGCGATGGGTTTCGGCACCGACCAGGGCAAGCTCGGCAACATCAACGGGATGGCGATCCTCGCGGGCGCGCTCGGCAAGACGATTCCGGAAACGGGCACGACGACGTTCCGCCCGAACTACACGCCCGTGTCGTTCGGCACGTTCGCGGGCCGCGAGACGGGCGACTTCCTCGACCCGATCCGCAAGACGGCCGTGCACGAATGGCACGTCGAGCACGGCGCGATGTTCGAGGACGTCGGCAACTGGAAGCGGCCGTGGTACTTCCCGAAGAACGGCGAGGATCTGCATGCGGCCGTGAAGCGCGAATGCCTCGCGGTGCGCAACGGCGTCGGCATTCTCGACGCGTCGACGCTCGGCAAGATCGACATCCAGGGCCCGGACGCGGTGAAGCTGCTGAACTGGATGTACACGAACCCGTGGAACAAGCTCGAAGTGGGCAAGTGCCGCTACGGGCTGATGCTCGACGAAAACGGGATGGTGTTCGACGACGGCGTGACCGTGCGCCTCGCCGACCAGCATTTCATGATGACGACCACCACCGGCGGCGCGGCGCGCGTGCTGACGTGGCTCGAGCGCTGGCTGCAGACCGAATGGCCCGACATGAAGGTGCGGCTCGCGTCCGTCACCGATCACTGGGCGACGTTCGCGGTGGTCGGCCCGAAGAGCCGCAAGGTCGTGCAGAAGGTGTGCCAGGACATCGACTTCGGCAATGAAGCGTTCCCGTTCATGAGCTACCGCAACGGCACGGTTGCCGGCGCGAAGGCGCGCGTGATGCGGATCAGCTTCTCGGGCGAGCTGGCCTACGAAGTGAACGTGCCGGCGAATGCGGGCCGCGCGGTGTGGGAAGCGCTGATGGCGGCCGGCGCCGAGTTCGACATCACGCCGTACGGCACCGAGACGATGCACGTGCTGCGCGCGGAGAAGGGCTACATCATCGTCGGCCAGGACACCGACGGCTCGATCACGCCGTTCGATCTCGGGATGGGCGGCGTCGTCGCGAAGTCGAAGGACTTTCTCGGCAAGCGTTCGCTGTCGCGTTCGGATACCGCGAAGGAAGGCCGCAAGCAGTTCGTCGGCCTGCTGACCGAAGACGAACAGTTCGTGCTGCCGGAAGGCGCGCAGATCATCGCGAAGGACACGCAGGTGTCGGCCACCGATCCGACGCCGATGATCGGCCACGTGACGTCGAGCTACTACAGCCCGATCCTGAAGCGCTCGATCGCGCTCGCGGTGGTGAAGGGCGGCCTGAACAAGATGGGCGAGAGCGTCGTGATTCCGCTGGCCAACGGCCGGCGCATCACCGCGAAGATCTCCAGCCCGGTTTTCTACGATACCGAAGGGGTGCGTCAGCATGTGGAATGAAACGAGAAACCAGACGCAGGTGGCGGGTGCGGGCGGCGTGACGCTTGAATCGCCGTTCGTCGGCGCGGCCGACGTGCTGAAGGCGCACCAGGCGCGCGCGTCGAAGAAGTTCACGCTGCGCGAGCGGCCGTTCCTCGATCTCGTCAACGTGCGCGGCGAGTTGAGCGATTCGGCCTTCGTCGCCGCGTTCGAGCGCGTGGTCGGCTGCTTGCCGCCCGCGGCGCCGAACACGGTGGCGCGCGGCGCCGAATACGACGTGCTGTGGCTCGGCCCCGACGAATGGCTCGTGCGGTCGAACGGGCCGGTCCAGGCCGGCGTGCTCGAAGCGAAGCTGGCCGAGGCCGTGCAGGGCTCGTATGCGGCGGCCGTCGACGTCGGCAGCGGCTACACGGTGGTCGAGATCAGCGGCGAACGCGTGCGCGACGTGATCGCGCGCGGCTGCCCGCTCGATCTGCATCCGCGCGTGTTCAAGCCGGGCCAGTGCGCGCAGTCGCACTACTTCAAGTCGCCGATCACGCTGATCCCGACCGGCGACGACACGTTCGAGATCGTCCTGCGTCGCAGCTTC
>NZ_BCPP01000013.1:0-20744 GCF_016586125.1 Burkholderia sp. E168m23 | reverse complement strand
CCGAGCGCGAGCTGCATCGCGCCGAACACGGCCGCCGACGCGCCCGCGTTGTGCGGATAGCGATGCATCAGGTCGGTCGTGCAGTTCGCGGACAGGATCCCGACCACGCCGACGACGAAGAACAGGCACACGACGATCGACCACAGCCCGCCCAATCCGGTCAGCGCGACGAACGCGACCGCGAGCGACGCGATGCAGCTCACGAGCGACGCGGCCGCGATGATGCGCAGCGAACCGATGCGGCCGACGAGCCGCGTGTTCGCGAAGTTGCCGATCATGATCCCGACGACGTTCAGGCCGAACAGCAGCCCGTAGTGCTGCGGCGACACGTGGAAATACTCGATGTACACGAACGGCGTCGCGGTGATGTACGAGAACATCGATGCGAACGCCATCCCGCCGCACAGCATGTGCCCCCATGCGACGGGGTCGGACAGGATGCGCCCGTACGACGCGAACGACGCGAGCACGGCCGCGCTCTTGCGCCGCTCCTTCGGCCAGGTTTCGGGCACCCGCAGGTACGCAGTCGTTGCGCAGAGCGCGCCGAACACGGCGAGCACGACGAACACGCCGCGCCAGCCGGAGAAACGCAGGATCTGGCCGCCGATCAGCGGCGCGAGCAGCGGTCCGACCGCGGTGACGATCGCGACCATCGACAGCACCTTCGCCGCGTCGCTCGGCTCGTGCGCGTCGCGCGCGATCGCCCGCGCGAGCACCGACGCGGCGCCGGCGCCGAGCGCCTGCAAAAAGCGCACGACGATCAGCATGTCGATCGAACCCGCCACGAAGCAGCCGATACTCGCGAGCGTGAACAGCGCGATCCCGCCGAGCAGCACGGGGCGGCGGCCCCACGTGTCGGACAGCGGGCCGTACAGCAGCATGCCGATCGAGAAACCGGCCATGAAGCTCGTCAGCGTGCGCTGCGCGGCGCCGGCGCTGACGGAGAAGCCTGCGGCGATCGACGGCAGGCTCGGCAGGTACATGTCGGTGGCGATCGGCCCGCAGGCCGCGAGCGCGCCGAGCAACAGGATCAGCCGGGCATCGGGCCGGCGCCGGACGACGTGGGACATGGGTATCCGGAATGGGAGCCCGCGCGCATCGGGGCGCGCGTGGCGGTGAAGACGGGAAGCCGCGCTGCAAGCGGCGCGTTCAGGCCCATGATTGTACGCGCAACTTTTTTGCGTGCCTCGGGCCGCATGCTGCGGCGGGCAGGAACCCGCCCACGCGCGTCGCGCGCCGAACCAGCGTGAGGGCGGATTCGATTAAGCTTGCTGCTTGCCGCTCTTGTCTGATCTATTCGACGTACGACCGACCCGATGACCGCTTTCCTGCTGATCTGGAGCCCCAAGAAATGGCCATGGCCCGAGCTGCCCGACGTCGCCGCGCGCGTGAAGGCCGGCGAGGCCGTGCATGACGTATGGGGCTGCGGCTTCGCGCGCGGCATCCTGCCCGGCGACCGCGTATTCCTGCACCGCGTCGCGAAGGAGCCCAAGGGTGTGTTCGGCTCCGGCTACGTGACGCGCGCGCCATACGAGGTACCCGATCCGTCGACCAAGCGCGGCTACCGGCTGTGCATCGACTTCGTGTACGACTGGCTGGTCGACGCGCACCAGGACGTCGTGATTCCGCGCGATGCGCTGCGCGTCCATCCGTATTCGGTACAGACCTGGGATGCGCAGAGTTCCGGCACGTCGATCAAGCCGATGGTCGAAGGTCCGCTCGAAAAGCGCTGGGCCGAGCTGACCGGCAAGCGCAAGCCGCCGCGATAAGCGGAAACCGGGTCGCATCGGGGCCGCCTTTCTGTCCGGCCGATTCCCCCGGCGCGCCGAAAGGCCGCGGACCGGCCGGCGGGCTTGCCGCGCGTGTCTCCGGTACAATCAGACGATCGTTCCGCCCAGGCGCCGCGGCCCGTGCACAGGCCCCCGCGCCCTTCTCTCGCAGGTTTCGCTCATGTCCAACAATCAGATCCTCTTCGAACGCGCCCAGAAGACCATTCCGGGCGGCGTCAACTCGCCGGTGCGCGCCTTCCGCTCGGTCGGCGGCACGCCGCGCTTCGTCGCGCGCGCGCAAGGCCCGTATTTCTGGGATGCCGACGGCAAGCAGTACATCGACTACATCGGCTCGTGGGGCCCGATGATCGTCGGCCACGTCCATCCGGAAGTGCTGTCGGCCGTGCAGAACGTGCTCGCCGACGGCTTCTCGTTCGGCGCGCCGACCGAAGCCGAGATCGAGATCGCCGAGGAAATCTGCAAGCTCGTGCCGTCGATCGAGCAGGTACGGATGGTGTCGAGCGGCACCGAGGCGACGATGAGCGCGCTGCGTCTCGCGCGCGGCTTCACGGGCCGCAGCCGCATCGTCAAGTTCGAGGGCTGCTACCACGGCCACGCGGACAGCCTGCTGGTCAAGGCCGGCTCGGGCCTGCTGACGTTCGGCAACCCGACGTCGGCCGGCGTGCCCGCCGACATCGCGAAGCACACGACCGTCCTCGAATACAACAACGTCGCCGCGCTGGAAGAAGCGTTCGGCGCGTTCGGCGACGAGATCGCCGCGGTGATCGTCGAGCCGGTCGCCGGCAACATGAACCTCGTGCGCGGCACGCCCGAATTCCTGAACGCGCTGCGCGCGCTGTGCACGAAGCACGGCGCCGTGCTGATCTTCGACGAGGTGATGTGCGGGTTCCGTGTCGCGCTCGGCGGCGCGCAGGCGTACTACGGGATCGCGGCCGACCTCACCTGCCTCGGCAAGGTGATCGGCGGCGGGATGCCGGCCGCCGCGTTCGGCGGCCGCCGCGACATCATGGCCCACCTCGCGCCGCTCGGCGGCGTCTATCAGGCCGGCACGCTGTCGGGCAATCCGATCGCGGTCGCCGCGGGCTTGAAGACGCTGCAACTGATCCAGGCGCCGGGTTTCTACGACGCGCTCACCGCGCAGACGAAGCGGCTCGCCGACGGCCTCGCAGCGGAAGCACGCGCGGCCGGCGTGCCGTTCGCGGCCGACTCGATCGGCGCGATGTTCGGCCTGTGCTTCGCCGAGCGCGTGCCGGGCAGCTTCGCGGAAGTCACCAAGAGCGACGTCGAGCGATTCAACCGCTTCTTCCATCTGATGCTCGACGAGGGCGTGTACTTCGCGCCGTCCGCGTACGAAGCCGGCTTCGTGTCGAGCACGCACGACGACGCGGTGATCGACGCGACGCTCGCGGCCGCGCGCCGCGCGTTCGCGGCACTCGCCGCCTGACCCGGGGCCGCGCGCATGTTCTCGGATACCGATTTCGCCCACATGCAGCGCGCGCTCGCGCTCGCGGCGCGCGGCATGTACACGACCGCGCCGAATCCGCGCGTCGGCTGCGTGATCGTCAAGGACGGCGACGTGATCGGCGAAGGCTTCACGCAGCCGGCCGGCCAGGACCACGCGGAAGTGCAGGCGCTCAAGGACGCGCGTTCGCGCGGCTACGACGTCGCGGGCTCGACCGTCTACGTGACGCTCGAACCGTGCAGCCATTTCGGCCGCACGCCGCCGTGCGCGAACGCGCTGATCGACGCGCGCGTCGCGAAGGTCGTCGCCGCGATGGAAGACCCGAACCCGCAGGTGTCGGGGCGCGGCCTCGGAATGCTGCGCGACGCGGGTATCGACGTGCGCTGCGGGCTGCTCGCGAATGAAGCCGGCGAGCTGAACATCGGCTTCGTGTCGCGGATGACGCGCGGCCGCCCGTGGGTGCGGATGAAGACCGCCGCATCACTCGACGGCCGCACCGCGCTGCCGTCCGGCGAAAGCCAGTGGATCACCGGCGAGGCCGCGCGCCTCGACGGCCATGCGTGGCGCGCCCGCGCGTGCGCGATCCTCACCGGTATCGGCACCGTGCGCGAGGACAATCCGCTGCTGACCGTGCGCGGCATCGACACGCCGCGCCAGCCGCAACGCATCCTGGTGGACAGCCGCCTCGACCTGCCGCTCGACGCGCGGCTGCTCGAAGGCGCGCCGTTGCTGATCTTCTGCGGCCGGCTCGACGCCGCCGGCGAACTGCGCGCGAACGTGCTGAAGTCGCGCGGCGCGGAAATCGTGCCGCTCGCGAATGCGCACGGCAAGGTCGACCTGCCCGCGATGCTGGCGGCGCTCGGCGCGCGCGGCGTCAACGAGTTGCACGTCGAGGCCGGCCACAAGCTGAACGGTTCGCTGCTGCGCGAGCACTGCGTCGACGAATTGCTGGTGTATCTGGCGCCGAGCCTGCTGGGCGCCGACGCGGCCGGCATGTTCGATCTCGCCGCGCCGGCCAGCCTCGAGGCGCGCACCCGGCTGTCGTTCCACGGTATCGAGCGGGTCGGCGACGACCTGCGCATCCTCGCGCGCGTCGCACCGACCGACACGTCTCACTGAACGGAATCGCCACGATGTTTACCGGAATTGTCGCGGCCGTCGGCCGCATCGAAACGATCGCCCCGCTCGGCACGTCGGCCGATGCGGGCGTGCGCCTGACCGTGCAGGCCGGCGGGCTCGATCTCGCCGATGTCGCGCTGAGCGACAGCATCGCGATCCAGGGCGCATGCATGACGGTGATCGAGAAGACCGACACCACGTTCGACGTCGACGTGTCGCGCGAAAGCCTGAACCGGACGGTCGGCCTCGCGCAGCCCGGCGAAGTGAATCTCGAGAAGGCGCTGCGCGCGCATGACCGCCTCGGCGGGCATATCGTGTCGGGCCATGTGGACGGCCTCGGTACCGTATCGCGCTTCGCACCGGTCGGCGAGTCGCACGAACTGCGGATCGTCGCGCCGCGCGAACTCGGCCGCTATCTCGCGTACAAGGGATCGATCACGGTGAACGGCGTCAGCCTGACCGTCAATACGATCGACGATCGCGCGGACGGCTGCGAATTCTCGATCAACCTGATTCCGCATACGGTTGAAGTCACGACGCTGCGTCACCTGCGGGCCGGCGACAAGGTCAACCTCGAGGTCGACATGATCGCGCGGTATGTGGAGCGGATGCTGTCGGCATCGCAGGGCGTGCATCAGGACTGAACAAGCAGATCCTCTGTATATGGAATGACGGCTGGCGGTTCGTTTCGGCATTGTTTGGGCGTCGCCACGACCCCGTCGCTCCTCCACTCACCGGCCGCCGTGCCGATCGTGTGCGGTAACCGAGCTGGCGCCACCGGGCATTGCTCGTACCCTACTTCGTGCCGTGCCGCTCCGTCTCCTGCCATCCGAAATGCCGGCATCGCGATCGGGTTCGGTCGTTGGCCGTCCGGCCGGCACCTGGCCGAACGGCCAACGACGCGCACGGGCCATGCCGTCGCGCTAAGATGCGTCGACAGCGGTTTCCACGCCGCCACGTACGACGCGCCGCGTAGCGGCCGCCACTCTTCCCATTGGAGTCGTCCCCATGTCCATCTCGATGTACCAGGCTTCGCTGCCCGTCCTGATCCGCGGCCTCACCAACCTGCAGCACATCCTCGGCAAGGCACAGGCGCATGCGGCCGAAAAGCAGATCGATCCGTCGGTGTTCATCGGCGCACGCCTCTATCCGGACATGCTGCCGCTCGTCCGCCAGGTGTACATCGCGACCGATACGGCCAAGGGCTGCGCCGCGCGGCTCGCCGGCGCCGAAATCCCGAGCTACCCGGATGTCGAGCAGACCTTCGACGAACTGCACGCACGCATCCAGAAGACGATCGACTACCTGAAGAGCTTCGACGCCGCGCAGATCGACGGCAGCGAGACGCGCCAGATCGTGCTGAAGATGCGCGTCGGCCCGATCGAGTTCACCGGCCAGTCGTACCTGCTGAATTTCGTGCTGCCCAACTTCTTCTTCCACGTGACGACCGCGTACGACATCCTGCGCCACAGCGGCGTCGAACTCGGCAAGCTGGACTACCTCGGCGGGCGCAACGAGCACGCGTGACGCGCGGCCGGGCCACGTCCGGCCCGCCTCCGTTCGCCCCCGCGCGGGGGCCGGCCGCAGCGCTTTCCGGAGCACGCGCGGGCCCCGCGCGGCCCGCGCCAGCCGAAACGCCGTCCGGCTGGCGTAAAATACGCACTTTCCTCTTTCTCGCCCCCTTATGACGCTCGCCTCCACGCTCGACATCATCGCCGAGCTGAAAGCCGGCCGGATGGTGATCCTGGTCGATGAAGAAGACCGCGAAAACGAGGGCGACCTCGTGATCGCCGCCGAATTCGTCACGCCGGAAGCGATCAACTTCATGGCCAAGTACGGCCGCGGCCTGGTTTGTCTGACGTTGACGCAGGAGCGCTGCAAGCAGCTTCACCTGCCGCTGATGACCTACCGCAACGGCACGCAGTACGGCACCGCGTTCACGGTCAGCATCGAAGCGGCCGAAGGCGTGACGACCGGCATCTCGGCCGCCGACCGGGCGCACACGATCGCCACGGCGGTCGCGCACGACGTGCGCCCCGAGCACATCGTGCAGCCGGGCCACGTGTTCCCGATCATGGCGCAACCGGGCGGCGTACTCGTGCGCGCGGGCCACACCGAGGCCGGCTGCGACTTCACGGCGCTCGCGGGCCTCACGCCGGCCGCGGTGATCTGCGAGATCATCAAGGACGACGGGACGATGGCGCGCCTGCCCGACCTGATCGAATTCGCGAAGGAACACAACCTGAAGATCGGCACGATCGCCGACCTGATCCAGTACCGCAGCCGCACCGAATCGATCATCGAGCGGATCGCCGAGCGCACGATGCAGACCGCGCACGGCACGTTCCGCGCGGTGCTGTACCGCGACCAGCCGAGCGGCTCGCCGCACATCGCGCTGGTGCGCGGCGCTCCGTCGCCCGATGTCGATACGCCGGTGCGCGTGCACGAGCCGCTGTCGGTGCTCGATCTGCTCGAGACCGGCATCTCGACCCACTCGTGGACGCTCGACGCCGCGATGCGCGACATCGCGGAACGCGACCTCGGCGTGATCGTGCTGCTCAACTGCGGCGATACGAAGGAACACCTGATCGACGTCTTCAAGGCGTTCGACGAGGAAGAAAGGGCTGCCGCGCTCAAGCGCCGGCCGGTCGATTTCAAGACGTTCGGCATCGGCGCACAGATCCTGCGCGATGTCGGCGTCGGCAAGATGCAGGTGCTGTCGAATCCGCGCAAGCTGGGCAGCATGTCCGGCTACGGCCTCGAAGTCACGGGCTTCATTCCGATGCCCGGCGGCGAAGCCAAGTCCTGCCCGGCGTCCCACGCGTAACCCGCCACGGCGCTTTCGCCCTATAACCGTTCATCCACACCACGGACCAGATCATGGAAATCGGACAATACCAACCGAATCTCGAAGGCGACGGCCTGCGTATCGGCATCGTGCAATCGCGCTTCAACGAGCCCGTGTGCAACGGCCTCGCCGACGCGTGCGTCGAAGAACTGGAACGCCTCGGCGTCACCGGTGAAGACGTGCTGCTCGTGTCGGTGCCCGGCGCGCTGGAAATCCCGCTCGCGCTGCAGAAGCTCGCCGAAAGCGGCCAGTTCGACGCGCTGATCGCGCTCGGCGCGGTGATCCGCGGCGAGACCTACCATTTCGAACTCGTGTCGAACGAGAGCGGCGCGGGCATTACCCGCATCGGCCTCGACTTCAACCTGCCGATCGCGAACGCCGTGCTGACGACCGAAAACGACGAGCAGGCCGTCGCGCGCATGACCGAAAAGGGTCGTGACGCCGCACGCGTCGCGGTCGAGATGGCCAATCTGACGATGGCGCTCGACCAACTCGGCGACGACGAGGACGAAGAGGAAGACGACGAAGAGGAGCGCGCATGAAGAAGAGCGCCCGCCGACAATCGCGCGAGCTGGCGACGCAGGGCCTGTACCAGTGGCTGCTGTCGAACGCGCCCTCCGGCGAGATCGACGCGCAACTGCGCGGCGCGCTCGGTTACGACAAGGCTGACAAGGAACTGCTCGAAGCGATCCTGCACGGCGTGATCCGCGAGCATGCGACGCTCGTCGAAGCGCTGGCGCCGTCGCTCGACCGTCCGATCGATCAGCTGTCGCCGGTCGAACGCGCGGTGCTGCTGATCGCGACGTTCGAGCTCACGCACCATGTCGAAACGCCGTACCGCGTGATCATCAACGAAGCCGTCGAACTCGCGAAGACGTTCGGCGGCTCCGACGGCTACAAGTACGTGAACGGCGTGCTCGACAAGCTCGCCGCGAAGCTGCGCCCGGCCGAAACGCAGGCGCGTCGCAACGGCTGACGCCGCTGGTTGGTCCACGGGCGCGCAAGCGCCCGTTTTTCATTCTTTTCCCCCTCCGCCCTGCCCGCCGATGAATACCACCGCCGATTCGCTCGTCACGCTCGCCGCACGCGTCGACGCGATCCAGCCTTTTCATGTGATGGAACTGATGAAGGAGGCACAGCGGCTCGAGTCCTTGGGGCGCGATGTTATCCACATGGGCATCGGCGAGCCGGATTTCACCGCGCCGGAGCCGGTTGTCGAGGCCGCCGCGGCCGCGCTGCGCCGCGGCGTCACGCAGTACACGAGCGCGCTCGGCATCGCGCCGCTGCGCGAGGCGATCGCCGCGCACTATGCACGCGCATACGGCCTCACGGTCGCCCCCGAGCGGATCGTCGTGACGGCCGGCGCATCGGCCGCGCTGCTGCTCGCATGCCTCGCGCTGGTCGGCCGCGATGACGAAGTGCTGATGCCCGATCCGTCCTACCCGTGCAACCGGCACTTCGTCGCGGCGGCTGAAGGCCGTCCGGTGCTCGTGCCGAGCGGCCCGGACGCGCGCTTCCAGCTCACCGAACACGACGTCCGCACGCACTGGAACGAGCGCACGCGCGGCGTGCTGCTCGCGTCGCCGTCGAACCCGACCGGCACGTCGCTCGAACCGGACGAACTGAAGCGGATCGTCGAAGCGGTGCGCGCACGCGGCGGCTTCACGATCGTCGACGAGATCTACCAGGGGCTCAGCTACGACGCCGCGCCCGTGTCGGCGCTGTCGTTCGGCGACGACGTGATCACCGTGAACAGCTTCTCGAAGTATTTCAGCATGACGGGCTGGCGGCTCGGCTGGCTCGTCGTGCCGCCCGCGCTCGTCGGCACGTTCGAGAAGCTCTCGCAGAACCTGTTCATCTGCCCGTCCGCACTCGCGCAACATGCGGCGCTCGCCTGCTTCGAACCCGCGACGCTCGACATCTACGAAACACGCCGGCTCGAATTCAAGCGCCGGCGCGATTTCATCGCGCCGGCGCTGCAGCGGCTCGGCTTCACGGTGCCGGTGATGCCGGACGGCGCGTTCTATGTGTATGCGCATTGCGGCGGCGTCGCGCACCCGGCGGCCGGCGACAGCGCCGCGCTCACGCAGGCGATGCTGCACGACGCTGGCGTGGTGCTGGTGCCGGGCATGGACTTCGGTGTCCATGCGCCGCGCGACTATATCCGCCTGTCCTATGCGACGGCCTACTCGCGGCTCGAAGAGGCGGTCGACCGACTCGGGACGCTGTTCGGGCAGCACTGACACCGCGCCCGGCGCACCGGGCGCTTCACGCACCGCAAAAAGAAAAGGCACCCGAATCGGGTGCCTTTCCTTTCTCATGCCCAGTCGTGCCGGCCGAAGCCGCACGGCGCCTGCGACGCTACGCGCCGAGCTCCGAATGATCGGCGTGCGACTGCTTCGCGGTATCGACGCTCGCGTCGTCCTGCGACGCGGCTTCCTTCGGCGCCGCCTTGACCGAGGTCGTACCGTCGAGCGTCGCATGCACGCGCTTCGCGCCGCCGGCTGCGGCCGTCACGGCAGCGGCGGTGACGATCGGCTTCGCGGGTTGCGCGGGCGCCTGCGGCGCGTTGATCGGCACGTTGCGGCCACGCGCGACGTCGCGCAAGCGACCGCGTTCGGCCATCACCTTCGAGCCATAGCCGTTGTCGTCGGGGTTCGTCGAGCCGTTGTACAGGCGCAGGCCGTTCGCGAGCGAGCCGCCGCGCGCGATGCAATCCTTCAGCACCAGTGCGCCGACCTGCAGGTTCGCGAGCGGCTGCAGCGCGGTATCGGTGCCGCCGAAATACTCGAACTTGTCGGAATGAACCTTCGACATGACCTGCATCAGCCCCTTCGCGCCGACGCCGCTTTCTGCGTACGGGTTGAAGCCCGATTCGATCGCCATCACGGACAGCAGCAGCAGCGGGTCCAGGCCGACGTCACGACCGGTCTGGAACGCAGCCTTGACGAGCTGGCCGAGCGGCTCCTGCGCGACGCGGTAACGGCGCGACAGATAAGTGGCGACAAGCGCCTGTTCGCGGTTCGACGCGAGCGCGCGATCGTCGCGCGCATCGGCCGCCACGCGCTGAATCGGAATCAGCTTGGCCAGTGCGACCGGCGACGGGCCGGTGCGGGCCGGATCGGACGCATCGCCCTGCGGGCCTTGAGCGCCCTGCGCGGCGGTTTCCGGCGCGACATCGAGGCCGACCGCCAGCGCATCCGTTTCGGGACCGTCTTCCTGCTGCGGCTGCGCACCGGCAGGCGCGAAGTTCGGCAGCGGATGGCCGGACAGCAGACGCGCCGGACCGGCCTGCACGGCCGCGGATACGACCGGCATCAGCTTCGCGGCAAGCGTGCCGCGGACGGTTGGCAGCAGCCACAGTGCAAGCGCAACCGCGACAGCGAAACAGCCGACAACGCTGAATAGATGGTGACTGACACGCGTCCCGCGACGCAGCAAGTTGCGCACGATTTGCGCATGCTGCTCAGTGGGACGCCACGATAACCAAGCGTTCATTCAGATCATCTCCCATGAACATGACTCGTGCGGCTCGCTCAGCTCGAAGGCGAGACAGAAAACGCGCCGCGGAATCACGACGCCGCACGCCTTGGTTGGGACGTGCAAGCATCGGGGAAACGGTATAAGTACCGTTCGAGGCCACGGTGTAAGAGGACCGGCGCCTTCGCACATTGGGCGAGGCGGGCATACGCGGTGGCACCCACGCAAAAAACCAGCGTCTGGTAGCGCTGGCTAGGACTACGACAAAAGCCGTCGAAGACGCCGTGCAGGGTTCGGCGGACGGTGACGCGCTGCGTCAAAGATCGGTGATTGGCGGCTCGAAGCCTTTTACCCTGCAACCAATGTGAGCGGATTCTAGCAGGGTTTTATAGATCGTCAACACTATAAAAACTCAAATCTATAACAAAAAGTAATTTAAAACTCCTCTTCAGAACGCGAGCCCCGTGCCGTAGGGGGTTTGCGCGCGATCGACTTTTTCTCCGCCGGGCGGCCGCATGGCTGCCCGGGGTAAAATCGGCGGTCAATTCGGGGTCGCAGCCGGCCGCTGCCCCGCCCATCGCTGCCCGCTCATGCGGGTTGCCCGGACCTTCTTCATGAAATACAAAGACTTACGCGATTTCATTCAGCGCCTCGAGGCGCTCGGCGAACTGCGGCGCGTCATGCAGCCCGTGTCGCCCGTGCTCGAAATGACCGAGCTGTGCGACCGCGTGCTGCGCGCCGGCGGCCCCGCGCTGCTGTTCAACGCGCCGCCCGGCAATGCATTTCCGGTGCTCGGCAACCTGTTCGGCACGCCGCGCCGCGTCGCGCTCGGGATGGGCGTCGATGCGGGCGACGATGCCGCGCTCGGCTCGCTGCGCGATCTCGGACGCCTGCTGTCCGCGCTGAAGGAGCCCGATCCGCCGAAGAGCCTGAAGGACGCCGGCAAGCTGCTGTCGCTCGCGAAGGCGGTGTGGGACATGGCGCCGAAGTCGGTGTCGTCGCCACCGTGCCAGGAGATCGTGTGGGAAGGCGCCGACGTCGACCTGAACAAGCTGCCGATCCAGACCTGCTGGCCCGGCGATGCGGGGCCGCTCGTCACGTGGGGCCTGACGGTCACGCGCGGACCGAACAAGTCGCGCCAGAATCTCGGCATCTACCGCCAGCAGCTGATCGGCCGCAACAAGCTGATCATGCGCTGGCTCGCGCATCGCGGCGGCGCGCTGGATTTCCGCGAATTCGCGCTGCAGAACCCCGGCAAGCCGTATCCGGTCGCGGTCGTGCTCGGCGCCGACCCAGCCACGACGCTCGGCGCGGTGACGCCCGTGCCCGATTCGCTGTCCGAGTATCAGTTCGCCGGCCTGCTGCGCGGCAGCCGCACGGAACTCGCGAAGTGCCTGACGCCCGGCGTCGACACGCTGCAGGTGCCCGCGCGCGCGGAGATCGTGCTCGAAGGCTTCATTCATCCGCAGGAAGGCGCCCCTGCCCCCGCTCCGGCCGGCGCGCCGCCGCGACCGGCGGGCAACGCGGCGGCCGCGTACGAACACGCGCTCGAAGGGCCGTACGGCGACCACACCGGTTACTACAACGAACAGGAGTGGTTTCCGGTGTTTACCGTCGAGCGCATCACGATGCGCCGCGACGCGATCTACCACTCGACCTACACGGGCAAGCCGCCCGACGAGCCCGCGGTGCTCGGCGTCGCGCTCAACGAGGTGTTCGTGCCGCTGCTGCAGAAGCAGTTCACGGAAATCACCGACTTCTACCTGCCGCCCGAAGGCTGCAGCTACCGGATGGCCATCGTCCAGATGAAGAAGAGCTACGCGGGCCACGCGAAGCGCGTGATGTTCGGCGTGTGGAGCTTCCTGCGGCAGTTCATGTATACGAAGTTCATCGTGGTCGTCGACGAGGACGTGAACATCCGCGACTGGAAGGAAGTGATCTGGGCGATCACGACGCGCGTCGACCCCGTGCGCGACACGGTGATGGTCGACAGCACGCCGATCGACTATCTCGACTTCGCGTCGCCGGTGGCCGGACTCGGCTCGAAGATGGGGCTCGACGCGACCAACAAGTGGCCGGGCGAAACCAGCCGCGAATGGGGCCGCCCGATCGAGATGGACGCGGCCGTCAAGGCGCGCGTCGACCGGCTGTGGCAGGAGATCGGCCTCTGACGCCAGGCAGGCCGGTGCCTGCCGGCCTGCGCATCGCAATCGCCGCAAACACCCAGAAGATGAGCTTTCCGCCCGCCTCCATGCTGTCCGACGGATTCTTTCTGTCGCTCTCGTTGTGTCTCGACATCGGCCTCGTGAACGTCGCGATGCTGTCGCTCACGCTATCGCACGGCTTCCGCCCGGGCTTCTGGCTCGGCATCGGGTCGTGCGTCGGCGATCTCGTCTACGCGGCGCTCGCGCTCGCGGGAATGGCCGTGCTGCTGCAGTTCGAACCCGTGCGCTGGATCGTGTGGATCGGCGGCGGCGCGGTGCTGCTGTTCCTCACGTGGAAGATGGCGCGCGAAGCGCTGGCGCCCGCCAAGGCGGCCGACGACGAAGCGGACGACGCCGCGCCGCCGCGGGCGAGCGCACGGCGCAGTTTCCTGCGCGGGATGCTGCTCGCGATGTCGTCGCCGAGCGCGATCCTGTGGTTCGCGGCGGTCGGCGGCGCGCTGATCGCGAAAGCCGGTGCGACCACGCCGGCCACCGCGTCGGTGTTCCTGTCGGGCTTCTTCCTCGGCGGCCTCGCGTGGACGCTCTTCATGTGCACGCTCGCGAGCCAGGGCCGCAAGCGCGCGGGCGCCGGACTGATGCGTGCGTGCCATGTCGCGTCGGCGCTGCTGTTCGCGTATTTCTCGTACAGCGTGATCGTCGGCGGCTACCGCGACCTGATCGTGCACGCGGTTTAATCGCCATCGCGCTAGCGCGCCGGCCACGGCGCCGAACGTCAACCCCAATGAAAAACGGCGCAACGCCCCTCGCGGGACGTTGCGCCGTTTTGCCGCGCGCGGTCAGGCCGCGCGGGACGAATCAGCGACGCCAGTAGCCGTGATGGCCCCAGCCGCCGTAACCATGGCGCCAGTACGGGCGACCGTAGTAGCCCCCGACGACCACCGCAGGCGGCGGCGCATAGTAGGCCGGCGCCGGCGCGTAATAGACGGGCGGCGGCGGCGGCGCGTAGTACACGGGCGGCGGCGGTGCATAGACGGGATACGCGGGTGCGACCGGGATACCGATGCCGACCCCGATCGACACGTGAGCCTGCGCGGCGCTTGCGGCGCCCAGGCCCAGCGCGGCGGCGGCGATGAACGGAATGAGCTTTTTCACTTCGATTCTCCTGCTGGAGCGGTATTTTGGGCGCTCCTGTCGGCAACGGCGGGCATGCACGTCGCATGGAAGCAATGTAGCGAAAACCCGCCCCGCGCGTATCGTGCATTTGTTGCAAATTGCAATTGCGCGTGGCCGGACCCGCCGCCTGGCGAGGCGCCCGGCGCAGGCCGCCACCCTTGCGGATCGCGTGATTCCGTCCGATGAGTCGGGCCCCGACACGACGACCGGTCAGTCTTACCGGCTCCGGTGCGTGCAACGGGCACGCGGACGTAATGAACGATTACAAATTCGAGACAAGATGCGGGCATTTCAAGCCGGCTGCGGACGCACGGCATTTCGGGGTCGGATTCGTCGATCATGATTCGGCCGTGGCGCCTGACGTCGGCCCGCATACGAATCGCACCGCATACCGGTAATTCATACGTGCGTTCGCCCGACCATCTGCCTTCCCCGACACCGCCGTCATTCCTGCGATACTGGCGGCTGCTTCGTTTCCGCTTACATCCGCCGCCATGCCGCTTCCCGACACACCCCGCCTCGGCTTCATCGGCGCCGGCCGCCTGGCGCGCTGTATCGCGCAGCGCTTCGCGCAGGCCGGCTTCCCGGTCGTCGCGATCGCGAGCCGCACGCCCGCGTCGGCCGCCGGCCTCGCCGCACGGATCGACGGCTGCCGCGCGGTCGACACCCCGCAGCAAGTAGTCGACGCCGCCGACCTGATCTTCGTGACGACACCCGACGATCATCTCGCGTCGAGCGCCGCGGCGCTGCGCTTCGACACATCGCGCGCCGCCGGCCAGGCGCTCGTCCATTGCAGCGGCGCGTCGACGGTCGCGCTGCTCGATCCGGCGAAGCAGCAAGGCGCGGCCACCGGCGGCTTCCATCCGCTCTATCTGTTCGGCGGCACCGATGCCGACCTCGCGCGCATCGACGGCTGCTCGGTCACGATCGAAGCGGACGGTGCGCTGCACGCGACGCTGCTGCGACTTGCCGCCGCACTCGGCTGCCATCCGCTGTCGATTCCGGCCGGCGGCCGGATGCTGTATCACGCGGCCGCGCACTACGCGGCGAGCTTCGCGCTGTGCGGGCTGTCGGAAGCGGTCGAGCTGTGGCGCGGCCTCGGTTTCGACGAGGACGCCGCGCTGCGCGCGCTGTTGCCGATGCTCGCCGGCACGATCGAGACCGCCCGCGACAAGGGGCTCGCGAATGCGCTGGCCGGGCCGGTATCGCGCGGCGACACCGGCATCGTCGAGCGCCAGCTCGCGCTGCTCGAGGCACGGGGCGGCGATCATGCGGCGCTGTATGCGCTGCTGACGCGCCGCGCGGTCGCGCTCGCGGCGAAGCGCGCAGCACCGCCGGCGTCGTTGCCGGCGCTGGCCGAGGCCGTCGAAACCTCGCTCGCTCGCGTGGCCGCGCACCCCTCCCCGTCGCGAGACGAGGCGTGATAAGGTGTCGGCCGATGCGCCGCCAACCGGCGTTGGCGGCCGCACGCTACTGACTGTATAAAAAGGATGCCAACGATGTTCGGCGAGATCGCCCGTTTTCTGCTCAATACCGTCTTCACGCTATTCGGCGCCGCGCTGATTCTGCGCGTCTGGATGCAGGCCGTTCGCGTGCCGCCGTACAACCCCGTCACGCAAGCCGTGCTGCAGGCGACCAACTGGCTCGTGCTGCCGCTGCGTCGCGTGATCGCGGGCGTACGCGGCATCGACTGGGCCAGCGTCGTCGCCGCGCTGCTCACCGCGCTCGTCTACGTCGTGCTGATGGTCGTGATGGCCGGCTTCGATCCGGCCGCCGTGATCGCGACGCTCGTCGTCGTCGCACTGCTCACGGTCGTGAAGTGGGCGCTCAACCTCGTGATCTGGATGACGATCCTGATGGCGCTGCTGTCGTGGCTCAACCCGCGCTCGCCGGCGATGCCGATCCTCTACCAGCTCACCGCGCCGTTTCTGAACCCGCTGCGCCGCGTGATCCCGAACCTCGGCGGCATCGACCTGTCGCCGATCCTGCTGTTCGTGATCGTGCAGGTGCTGCTGATGATCGTCACGCGCGCCGCCGTGTCGCTGACGATGTTCGGCATCTGATCGGCGCGACGCCCTATGCCGCCGGCCCCTGCGCCGGCGGTGCGCCAAGCGTGTCGATCACGCCGAACTGCGCCGGCATCATCGCGTAGCACACTCGCACTTTCTCGCGCGACAGCCGCTCGAGCAGCCGCTGCGCTTCGTCCTCGGTGACGACGAACTCGACCTCGATCGCGAGCGAACCCTGCAGTTCGAAGAAGCGATCCTCGTGCAGCACGCGATGCTGGCCGAAACCGGCCATCGCGCGAAACGCGGAACCGCCCGCGACGCCCATCCGGTTCGCCTCTTCCAGCAGCCATTCCCACAGCGGCTTGCGGTGCAGCCGGTGCCGCTCGTGCACATAGAAGCGTAAAAAGACCCTGTCCATCGCCCCCTCCGATGGCGGCCCTGCTCAGGCCGCCGCGAGCCACGCGCGCGCGGTCCACATGCCGAGCGCCGTCAGCGCGAACGATCCAGTCAAGTGTAGGGCAGCCACCGCCAACGCCCATCCGAATTCGCCCTCGAGCGCGTGCGTCATCACTTCGACCGAATAGGTCGAGAACGTCGTGAGGCCGCCGAGAAAGCCCGTGATCACGAACAGCCGCCACTCGGGCGGCAACCCGACGCGGACCGTGAACACGACGGCGGCCACGCCGATCACGTAGCCGCCGATCAGGTTCGACGCGAGCGTGCCGAGCGGCACCGCGGGAAAGAAGGCGTTGAGCGCGAGGCTGAGGAACCAGCGCAGCAACGCGCCGAGGCCGGCACCGACGAAGATCGCGACGATCGAATAGAACAAGGGCACCCCTCATGGTCGGCGCCGCGCGGCGCACGCGGCCTACGCTGAACTGTATGCGGAATCGCGCCGCGCCGGCAATGCCGACGGGCCGGGTCAGCAGGCGGCGAATCGTGTCGCGAACGCATGACGCGTTTCACGATTTTCACACGCGTGCCGTCGTGGATATTTACCGAACAATTACATCCGACATTACAAATAAACTTTGAATCGACTGATTATTTATCCGCTTTTTAAAAACCGATAAAGCAGTTCGATCCGGTTCACGACAACCCTGCACAACGCCCACGTCAAAAGGGCCCCACGTACTTTCCCTTATCAGACATTCCCGTATCCGGCCGATATTCGATGTAATTACCGTCGGCGATTTCGTAAAATTGTTTCGCTACTTCATCCGATCGACATGGAGACTCAAAAATGAACAATATGCGCCTGTCATCCATGTTGATCCCGGCGCTGTGCGTGTCGCTGCTCGCGTCGAGCGTCGCGCTTGCCGACGGCAACGGCCCGCCCCCCTACGTCGAAGGCAACCGCGCACCGAAAGGATTCGCGCGCCCGCCGTTCCACACGAAGCCGCGTGCGAGCACGGCCACGATCGCCGGCCTCACGCCGGCACTCGCGCGGCATGCATACGGGTTCGACGCGATCGCGAACCAGGGCGACGGAATGATCGTCGCGATCGTCGACGCGTACGACGACCCGAAGATCGAATCCGATCTCGGCGTGTTCAGCACCGCGTTCTCGCTGCCGGCCTGCACGTCGTCGAACGGCTGTTTCACCAAGGTGTACGCCCACGGGGCACGGCCCAAGCCCGATTCGGGCTGGGCGCTCGAGATCTCGCTCGATGTCGAATGGGTGCATGCGATCGCACCGAAGGCGAAGATCGTGCTCGTCGAGGCCGCATCGGCCAGCTTCAGCGACCTGCTGGCCGCGGTCGACGTCGCGGTCAAGCGCGGCGCGTCGGTCGTGTCGATGAGTTTCGGCGGCAACGAATTCAGCAGCGAGACCGGCTTCGACGGCCACTTCAACGTACCGGGCGTCACGTTCGTCGCATCGTCCGGCGACAGCGGCACCGGCACCGAATACCCGGCCGCGTCGCGTTACGTGGTATCCGTCGGCGGCACGACGCTGTCGTCGGACACGGCCGGCAACTACATCGGCGAGGCGGCATGGAGCGGCAGCGGCGGCGGCGTGAGCAACGTCGAGGCCGAGCCGGCCGGCCAGACCACGTGGCCGATTCCGGTGGCCGGCAAGCGCGGCGTACCCGACGTCAGCTACGACGCGAATCCGTCCAGCGGTTTCGCGGTGTACGACTCGGTCACCTATCAGGGGCAGGCCGGCTGGTTCCAGGTCGGCGGCACGAGCGCGGGGGCGCCGCAATGGTCGGCGCTCGTCGCGATCGCGAATTCGCTGCGCACGGCGGCCGGCAAGAAATCGTTGAGCGGCACCTACGACACGCTCTATACGGTCGGTAAAACCGCGTACGGCAGCGACTTCCACGACGTGACGACCGGGTCCAACGGCAATTGCGGCAGCATCTGCAATGCGGCGGGCGGCTACG
Organism: Burkholderia sp. E168m23; assembly: GCF_016586125.1. Classification (NCBI taxonomy): domain Bacteria; kingdom Pseudomonadati; phylum Pseudomonadota; class Betaproteobacteria; order Burkholderiales; family Burkholderiaceae; genus Burkholderia; species Burkholderia sp. E168m23. The sequence continues at coordinate 2,311 of NZ_BCPP01000013.1, read as the reverse complement.
ACTACGTGACGGGCCTCGGTTCGCCGATCGCGCCGGCGCTCGTGCAGGCGCTCGTCGCGCGGCCGTAATCGCGCGGCCTCGGCCGGTGGATTCGCGGCACGTGGTTCAGCCGCCGCGCCACGCGCGGTCGAGCGCGTTCAGCGTCGCCAGCGCGCCGCCCTTCAGCCCGATCACGTCCGTCCGGCGCGCATGCGCTTCGCGCGCGTTGATGCGGATCACGTCGGCGCCGAGCCGTTCGCTCAGCAGGCGCACGGTCGGAATCGCGGTGCCCGCGCCGATCTCGACCACGGCGACGTGCCCGGCCTGCGCGATCCAGTCTTCGAGCGCGCGCTCCTGCGCGTCGTAACGCGCACCGAGCCAGCCGGTGTCACCAAACATCAGGATGTTCGGCCGCGCGAGCCCGCCGCAGTGCGGGCAGCGCGGCATGTCGCTCACGAGGCGGCACGTCGCTTCGTCGACCACCGGCACGAACGGCGCCGCGTCCCACGTGTCGTCCGTGCACGGTCGCAGGCACTGCATCGCATGAATCGAGCCGTGGATCTCGACGATGCGCGCCGGATCGAAGCCGGCTTTCTGGAACTGGCCGTCGACGTTGCTCGTCAGCACGAAGCCGCCGTTCGGCATCGCGTCGATCCAGCGGCGCAGGATCGCGAAACCCGCGTGCGGCACCGTCGCACGGTACAGCGCGAGACGATGCCCGTAGAAGCCCCAAGCGAGCGATGCACGCGCACGAAACGCGTGCGGCGACGCGATCTCGTGGAATTCGAAACGCTCGTGGCGCAGCGCCGGATACGCGCGCCAGAAACCATCCGTGCCGCGAAAGTCGGGCAGCCCGGAATCGACGCCGATACCCGCGCCGGCCGTGACGAGCAATGCGTCGGCGCGTGCGAGTACGTCGACGGCGGACGTGACGAGATCGGCCGGAAGCGGCGCGGCGGCGGACTCGGCGGAATCAGCGGGATCGGAAAACGGCATGATGGAAAAGCGGTGGCGTCGAACGTTGCGCGAGTGGCGTCGCGATCATACGCCGGTTCGGACGCTGCGCTGCATCGGCCACGCAATGCGGCGTGCTGCACTACACGCGCCGGCTATGGGCGAGGCGAGTGCCGGCCGTCCGCACGCGCCGCACCGGCGATGCCGCCAACCGGCGCCCATGCTCGCTCAGGCAGCCGAATCGTCCTGCGCAACCGGCATCTCGTCGACCGCGAAATAGACCGGCTTGCCGAGTTCCCGCGCAAGCGCCACGTCCGCATCCGCCCCGCGCGACGCACCGTCGATGCGCAACACCGCATCGCAACGTCGCAGCAGCCGGTGCGCGGCCGGATACAGGAAGGTTTCGCTGACGGCGTCGCCCACCTGCGTCGACCCGGCCGCGGCCGCGAGCGGCAACGACACCCATTCGCCGATCATCGGCACGTGCCCGCGGCGATACACGGCGAGCGCCGCCGCTTCCAGCCGGCGCAGGTTCGCGGCGATACGCGCGGGGTCGCCATCCGTGCCGCTGCGATAGGGACCGGCGACCAGCACGAGCCGCGGCGTCATGCGGCGCGCGCGCCGGCGGTTTCCCGCAGCGCGACGTATTGCAGCAGCATGATCGTCTTCGCATCGACGATCTCGCCGCGCTCGACCGCGTCCAGCGCCGCCTGCAGCGGCATCTCGACGACTTCGAGATCTTCACCCTCTTCCGCAATGCCGCCGCCGGCACTCGTGCGCAGCGACGCATCGTATTCGCCGACGAAGAAATGCAGCTTCTCGGTCACGGAACCCGGACTCATGAACGCCTCGAACACCTTGCGCACGCCGCGCACGCGATAGCCGGTCTCCTCCTCGGCCTCCGCGCGAATGCGCGCTTCGGGCGTTTCGTCGTCGAGCAGGCCGGCCGCCGCTTCGAGCAGCATGCCGTCGTGCCCGCTCACGAACGCCGGCATCCGGAACTGCCGCGTCAGCAGCACGTCGCCCGTCTCGGCATGGCGCAGCAGGATCGTCGCGCCGTTGCCGCGATCGTAGGTCTCGCGGCTCAGGCGCTGCCACGTTCCGTCGCGACGCAGGAAATCGAACGTCACCTTTCGCAGCACATACCAGTCGTCGGACAGCACCGTCGTATCGACGATGCGGACCCGCTCCCGCGTTGCAGCCATTGCAGCCTCCGGTTCGACAAAGGATGGCGCCCATGGTAACGTGCAGCTTCGTGCAATTTCAAGAATTTTCGTGCAAACACGATGCTGACGACGCAACGCAAGAAGGCGATCCTCGATGCGCTCGCGCGCGACGGCCAGGTGCTGGCCGCCGAGCTGAGCGTGCAATTCGGCGT